>JAFEBB010000037.1 GCA_018266075.1 Deltaproteobacteria bacterium
GGGTAGCATGGGCAGGGGAGGCGAGGGCGACCGGCGATGGGATTCACCATAACGCCCATACTCAGACGTCGAAGGCCCGCTTGAACGGCTTATCCTCTCAGGAGCTCTTCACCTTCTGCGAAGCAGCCTGCTCCATCGAAATCTCGGGGAGCACCTCGTGGGTAAACCCGTACTTCAAGCCTGGAGACTTCTGGGCCAGGGCGATGGCCTGTTCGAAGGTGTCGGCCTCGAAGACGATGACCCCTCCGACGTCGCCCCGGTACTCCTCCACCTCCTTGGCCGTGATGCTCTTCCCTCCGCGGGTGGGCATGGCCAGGGTGGGCTTGAGGAGCGCCATCCATTCGCCCATCTCCTTGAGGTTCGCGCTCCTTTGAGCTTCAGGGATGTCGGCGCCGTTGGTGTGACGTGAAATCAAGATGAACTTCATCGACCGCTCCTTATTGAGGAATCTGACAGGACCATTCGACCTAACGATTGTCTCGAAAGGCAGCAGCGTTCGTGCGAATTCCAGCGGCTCAATCCTTGCGCAAGATCGTCTCCTGGGTCGACGCGTTTCGCGCGTGCGCGAAGGCGAGCTCGAGCCCGACGAGCTGGAAGCCGGCGTTCCGGGGATATGCCGTTCAAGCGCACCGTTCAAGCGCGCTTCGGACGTCCGGTTTCCTGCGTCACGTTGAATTCCGCCGCCGCTGCTCTGCCCTTTTCTCGCCATGCTACCCTCGTTGAGTCTTCCGGAGCGCGTCGCGCGAGTCGGGTCGCATGAGGATCGCATGTCGTTCCTGAACGCCGCGGTGAAGCAGGTCTTCTGCAAGCTTGCAGTGCACGGCGCCGGCGCTCCGCGCGTGATCGACACGCTCGCGAGCCGGTTCGGCGTGCAGGCGCGCACCGACGACCCGGGCTTCCGGGTCTTCGATCTCCTCCTGCGCGATCACCCCATCGGGACCTACGCGCTCCGCCTTTGCGTCTACGCGCTCGAGGGGAGCGACGACCTTCGCGCGCTGCTCGCCGGCTCGGACGGCATTGCGGTCATGCTGGACGGCTTGGCTGCAGAGGGCGACGCCGTCGGGGCGATCGCGCCGTACGTGAGTGAGCGCGTTCCTGTCGTACTCGCGTCGGCGACGCCGCGCAGTTCCGCGACGCTCTTCGGACATCCGCTCATCGTCGCTGATTTCGCCACCGGCGAAGGCGCACGCGCTTTGCTGCTTGCGCTCGTGCCTCGCATGGCCGAGGTCGCGCGGGCGAAGTGGACGGGTGTCAGGACCTAGCCGGGGATTCTCGTTGCGCTGGCCGATGTAGTCCTCGATCGCCGCGACGAGAGCGCGAGTGCTTCGGTGCGTGCCGCGTCGAATCTGCTTCTGGGTCAGCTCCGCGAAGAAGCGCTCGACCAGGTTCAGCCACGACGAGCCCGTCGGCGTGAAATGCAGGTGGTAGCGCGGAGAAGCACTCCAAGCTTGCGGATGGCTTCGAAGCGCTGACCGGGGTATCGGCAACCGCACCCGTACCGCTGGGTACGTCGCAGCAAGCGCCTTTCAGGGCGCTTCACCCAAGGCGCTTCACCGAACGGGTCTGTTGTTGAGGACGAGCCAACGGGCCAGTGGTCAGTACGGCCCGCCCAGATCGCGATCGGTCCGCGGCTCGATCTTCCAGTTGCCGTCTTTGTAGTACCAAACGCCCGTCGCGCACTTGTACTTGTCGCCGAGGAACGGCTCGCTCTGGTAGCGGAACTGGTGGCTGAGCCAGAGGTTCGAGTCGAGGATCCAGTTTCCGAAGTAGCCGGGCGAGTCGGGGTTGTCGTTGGTGACGGTCATGAAGCCGCCGTCGACGGGCGCCGCCTGGATGAGCACGCCGTCCCACTCCGCATTGTCCACGCCGGGCGAGCCGATGGTGGTGGGATCCACGATCGTGGGCGCGACGTTGGGCGCCGTACCCAGCACGCTCGCGCCGCCGTCCACGAGCTTGAGCTCCGTCACCGCCGAGTCGCCCGGACACGGATAGACCGGGATGTGCGAGTTCGGGTCGAGGCAGAACTCCTTGGGATAGCCCACCAGCTTCAGCACCTGGCCGGGCACGAGGTCGTCGGGGATGATGTTGTCGTCGGCGCAGATGCCCGCGTCGATGCGGCCGCCGTACGCGACAACGAGCATGCCGCTGTACGGGCCGCCGCCGGGATCGCTCACCCACGCGCCGTAGGTGCAGACGAAGCCGCCGTCGGAGATGAGCGTCTTGGGCGTGGTGGCGATGACGCCGTACACCGTCGTGCGCGGGCCGCCGCCGTCGCCGAAGTGGAGCGTGGCGTAGTTCGCGCCCGAGGGATCCTGCAGGTCGTGCACCGCGTACGCGCCGGTGAGCGTGCCACCGGTCCAGGTGAACGGACCGCCGCCGCCGTCGAAGGGCTCGTCGCACGAGGGGGGCGGGCCCGCGTCGATGCGGCCGCCGGAGCTGCTGCCGCTGCTGCTCGAGCTGGAGCTGCTCGAGCTCGACGACGACGAGCTGCTGCTGCTCGAGGTTCCCGTGCTGCTGCTCGACGAGCTGCTGCTGCTCGACGAAGAAGACGAAGACGTCCCGCTGCTGCTGGAGCTGCTCGAGCTCGACGATGAGGAAGACGAGCTGCTGCTGCTCGAGCTGGAGCTCGCGGTCGTGGAGCCCGCGACGCTGATGGCCACGCAGCGGCCGTTCTGGCAGGTCTCGTTGGTGGGGCAGTCGGCGTCGACGCCGCAGCCGATGGAGCCCGTGGTGCCGTGGCCGGCGTCGGTGGCCTTGGGGACGGTGGTGCCGCCGCAGGCCGCGAGGGCCAGCGCGCCGGCGGAGAGGACGAAAGCGGTGAGACGCATGGGAATTCCTGTACAACGGCCTTGAAGCCCAAGCCTAACCCAGCTGGGCCCGGGGCCTTATTTTCGGACCCTGGCGCGCGGAGTTTCGCGCTGTTGCGCCTGACAGGTCTTGAGCTCGCTCAGCCAGCGCACGATCCACGCGTCCGACTCGGGCACGGGATCGTCGGGCGAGTTCTGGATCAAGTCGGCCAGGTCGCGCTCCACGGCGGTCGGCGGCCGGCGGCACTCGATCTCGGTCGGGTGCAGCTCGCAGTAGGCCTGGGCGCCGTGCTCCAGCCCGACTTCGTTCGACTTTTTCTCCACCTCGGCCAGGTACGTGCGCCGGTGCGCGATGCGCTGGGCGATGGGCGCGCACGCTCCCTGGACGTTGGCCTCGGGCGGCAGACCGGCATCGGGGAGCTTGGCGCCGGCGTCGAGCGCCTGGACGGTCATCTCTTCCGCCTTGGGCTCCCAGAGCAGGCCCGCGTCGGTCATGCCGTAAACCGACTGCTGGGTCGGGTCCATCACGGTCATGCCGCCGGTCTGCGATGTCGGTGCCGCGTACTCGGATTGATCGTTGACGATGCCGTCGCCCGCGAGCGCGAGCGCAATCAGTGCAGCCGAGAGCTTGGGAAGCAGCGGACCCACGCTTCTTTTTCCGCCGTTTGCCGCATCGTGGCAAGATCGCGACCGGGATGGCCGACGCCCACAGCTACCTCAAGCAACTCTCCGACGAGCTGGTGGCGCTGCAGCGGCCGGTCAAAATCCTCAAGGCGATCAACTGGTCATCGAAGGTCCACGCCCGCTTCTTCGCCAAGGGAGGGCGCGAGCTGCCGCACGTCAGCTACGCGCCGCTGCCCTACGACCCGCACGAGAAGGTCCGCCAGTTCCTGCAGCTCAAGCAGCGCATCCGCGGGCACAACGAGATCGAGCAGCTGCTCCGGCGCAAGTGCGACGAGTTCGCCACCGTGGTGCGCATGCTGGCCGCGCGCGGGCATCGGCGATTCTTCGAGCATTCGAGCGTGCTCTACGGCGATCCGCGCGATCGCTACGCGGATCCCACCGTCGACAACCTCGAGATCGCGAAGCTCTGGGCCAGCCGTCCGCCCGCGGCCGATGACCTGCCGTCGCTCACCGCCGAGGAAGCGCGCGACATCATCGACGCCATCATCGGTCCGGTGTTGGGCAAGCACTGCACGGTGCGCGTCTCGGATCGGCTGACGGCGAATGCGGCTGCAGGGGCGACGCGCGTGTCGGTGAAGAAGGGCGCGCGCTTCACGCCGCTGCAGGCGCGCGCGCTCGCGCACCACGAAGGGCTCTGGCACGTGCTCACGAGCGTGAACGGCTATGCCCAGCCGGTGCTGCGCATCCTGGGCGTGGGGCTGCCGCGCTTCACCGAGAGCCAGGAAGGGATGGGGATCCTCTCGGAGTTCCTGACGGGGAACCTCACCAACGATCGCTTCATCGAGCTCGGCGAGCGCACGCTGGCCGTGGACATGGCCGCGCGCGGCGCGGATTACCTTCAGGTCTATCGATCGCTGTCGGAGAAGTTCCCGCCGCCGAAGGCCGCGCAGATGTGCGAGCGCGTGTTCCGCGGCGGCGTGCTCACCGGTGGCGCACCGTTCACGAAGGACGCGTCGTACCAGCGCGGCTATGTGCGGACGTTCCAGTTCCTGCGCAAGGCGATGCACAGCGTGGATCGTCGGCTGGTGCTGGCGTTCCTCACGGGCAAGATGAACATCGACGACGCGCCGCTCATCAAGCACCTGATCACCGAAGGCATCTGCGTGGGGCCGCACTTCACGCCGCTCTGGTGGCAGCACGGCGACGTGATGTCGGCGCAGTTCACGCACGCGGTGACGATGCATCGGTTCGCGTTGAGCGAGCGCGCGCGCGTGTTCAGCGAGCGCCAGGAGCGTGGCGAAGCCGAAGGGCTCGCGTTGCCCGCTCAGCCCGACCTCGAGCCGAGCTAGACGGCTCGCAACACCAGTCGCATTGCCCGGAACGGCAGGGTGATGATCGCCGTCAGCAGCTCGAACACGCTCTCCACGGCCACGCCCAGCAGTCGGAACGGCAGGCTGATGAGCCACGCGACCGGGTAGAGCACCAGCGCCAGCAGCGCGAGCGGCCAACACATCACCAGCAGGATGCACCAGAGAATGAACTTGATCATGGCAGCTTGAACTACGGCTGCCGCGGCGCGCTATTTCACTCGTGGATGGTGCCGGCCAGCGTGAAGATCGGCAGGTAGACCGCGAAGATGCTCAGCGCCCACGACGCCGAGCCCAGCGTGAGCACGATGGTGAGCAGCAACGGTCGCCGTCCCATCGCGACGCGCACCACGCCCAGTCCGCCCACGCCGATGAACCAGGCCAGCCAGCCGTAGCGCCAGGCACTCGAGAGCGCGACCTCGGTGGGCCAGGGCAGGGCGGCGCTGCCGAAGTCGGCGAAGAGCTTCTCGAACGAGGGCAGGATCTTGAAGACGATGAGGCAGTGCAGGGTCACCGAGGCGGACAGGATGCCGCCGCCAATGAGCGCCCGGATCACTTCGCCACCAGGCAGTTTCCGCCGCGCGCCTCGGCTTCTTTGAGTCGCAGCGCCGCGGCGTGCACCAGCTCCGAGAAGGGATGCTCGCCGTCGCCCGAGGCCGCGAGCCCGAGCGAGATGCGCGTCTTCAAGCGCCGGCCTTCGTGGCGCAGCGTGCTCTTCGCAATCTTGAAGAGGATGCGTCGTCCGACCGCCTCCGCGCCGTCCGCCGAGGTGTGCGGCAAGAGGATCATCACGTTGTGCTGGCCGTACGCGACGGGCAGATCGGTGTCGCGCGTGGCGCTGCGCACCGCGAGCGCCAGCCCGCCCATCAGCTCCTGGCGCAGCTCGGGCGCTTCGTTCTCGCCGTGCGCGGTGATGCTGCTGAGGATGACGGCGATCGGCACCTTGTATCGCCGCGCACGCTTCACCTCGACGAACAGCGCCTGCTTGAAGTGCTCGAACGCGTAGAAGCCGGTGAGCGGATCGAAGATGGGGCCGCCGGACTGCGTCTGCGCGAGGCGCATCGTCCGCAGCAGCGCGAGCGGACGCACCGAGGCTTCGATGAGCCGCGGATCGATGGGCTTGTCGAGGGTGGCGTCGGCGCCGGCGCGCTCGGCGGCCCGGTGCGATTTGGCGTCGGCGGCCATCGCGAGCAGCACCGCCGCGGGATCGTGCGCGCGCAGCGCCTTGCAGAGCGCGAACGCCGGCCCGGCAAGGCCCTGCCCGACAATCGCCACGTGCGGCGTGCTTTGGGCGTACCGGGCGAGCGCTGCGTGCGCATCGCCGACGAGGTCCACGTGCAGCTTGCGCTTGCGAAGCGCGGCCGCGAGCTTGTCGGTCGTCTTCGAAGGCTTGTCGGCGAGGAGCACGCGGACCTGGGTCATGGGCCGATCTTATTGCGGCGAAGGCCCGGGCAAAGCTTTTCCACTGTCAGCCGACGACCCGGGCGCCCAACCAGTCCACGAGAAGCAGCCCAAGCTTCTTGGCCAGCGCAGTCAGCAGCTCCTCCTCGACGCCGTCCGCCGCGAGGATCACCACCCGCCCGCCATCGACGCGGCCGTAGAGCGTGCCGTCGCCCAGATCGAAGACGAAGCCGCCCTGGACGACGCCCGGCTCATCCTCCACGGTGAGCCCCTTCTGCGGACCCACCGCCACGTCCTCGAGCTGGATGTCGGTCCCGGCGAGCGGCGCGGGGATGCGCTTGCGGATGTGAATCTCCGGGAACCCGGCGCCGCGACCGGAGCTTCGGATCGCGCGAATGTCGGCCAGCTCGGCGTCGATCTCGGCGCGCAGCGATGGCGCGATGAGCTCGGTCTGCCGCCAGTCGTCGGCGAAGAGCACCCGCGCGGACGTCCGATCTCCCGGCTGCGTGGGCGGCAACGCGTCTTCGATCGTCGGCAAGCTGAAGAGGATCTTCGAGGGGTCGAGCGGCACCAGCTCACGCACGAAGAGCTCGAGCGAGCCCTTCGCGTCCCACTCCGCGCGCGTCGGCGGCTCGGCACGCTCGATGCGCCACTCACGCGCTCCAAGCTCGACGGCCATCCCCGGCGAGAACGCGTCCGGCAGCGCTTCGGGCGGCAGGTCGTAGGTCTGAGAGCGCTCACCCGAGCTGAGGTCGATGAGGGTCAGGCGAATGGTCATGTCGCCGCAGGATAGTCCGTGTAGCCCTTGGGGCCCGGAGTGAAGAACGTCTTCGGGTCGGGCGGGGCGAGCGGCAGGTTCTTCTCCAGGCGAATCACCAGATCCGGATTCGAGAGGAACGGCCGGCCAAACGCGACCAGATCCGCGCGATCGTCGGCGAGCACCTGGTTGGCCTTGGGGCCGTCGAAGCCGCCGCTGGCGATGAACGTGCGCGGCCAGTGCTTCGACAGCCACTCCTTCAGCGGCGCCGGCACGGCCTGCCCGCCCATGGCGCTGTGGTCGACGAGGTGCAGGTACTCCACACCCGCGTCGGCCAGCCCTTCGGCGAGCTTCTGGTACTGGGCGTCGATCTCCGGGAACGGCTTCATGCCGCCGTTGGCGCCGTACGGAGAAATGCGGATGCCCACGCGATCGCCGCCGATGGCTTCGACGACGGCCTTGGCCACCTCGATGACGAAGCGGTTGCGGTTCTCCGGCGTGCCGCCGTACGCGTCGGTGCGCGTGTTGCTGATGGGGTTCAGGAACTGCTCGAGCAGGTAGCCGTTCGCGCCGTGCAGCTCCACGCCGTCGAAGCCGGCGGCGATGGCGTTCTTGGCCGCGGTCACGAACTCGGCGCGCGTCGCGGGCAGCTCCTCGAGCGTGAGCGCGCGCGGCACGGGCTTGGGCTGCTTGCCGAGCTGGTCGGACTGGATCTCGCCTGGGCTGGCCACGGCGCTCGGGGCCACGACCTCCGCGCCCGCGACGAGATTGGCTGGATGGCTCTCGCGTCCGGTGTGCATGAGCTGCGCGAAGATGGCGCCGCCGCGCGCGTGCACGGCCGCGGTCACCGGCTTCCATGCCTCCACCTGCTCGGCCGACCACAGCCCTGGAATGCGCGCGTAGCCTGTCCCATTCGGCGACGGGCCAATGCCCTCGGTCACGATGAGCCCGGCGCCCGCGCGCTGGCCGTAGTACTCGGCCATCAGCGGCGTGGGGACGTGGTCGGCAGTCGCGCGGCTGCGCGTCATGGGCGCCATGACCGCGCGGTTCTTGAGCGTGATGCGTCCGAGCTTCAGCGGCGAGAAGAGCGGCAACGACGACATGTGCACTCCGGGTCGAAGACGAGGCCGCTGGTTAACATCGGCTGCGGGAGCGTGCAGGCCGATGTGGCGCGGTTGACCGCCGGCTCGCCTGCGCGCGATGCTGCCAGCCGGAGCGGCCATGGCCGGGCGAATCAACAATCCCAACGCGGGCGCGGCGTTCTGGCCGTGGTCGGCGAACGTCCGCGAGAAGATCGTCGAGCGCGCCCAGCTCATCGATCGCAAGAAGACCAAGAAGAAGGGCGGAGATCCCAAGAACCCGCCGCTGGCCTCGGCCGCGCTGCTCGAGTTCATGGGGCCCGGCCACACTTCAGAAGAGCTGCGCTTCCCCGCGCCGGTGTCCCCGCGCGCCGGCGAGCCCCGCACGGCTGAAGAGAGCGCCCTCCCCGCGCTCGAGGGCATGCTGGATCGCGGATCAGACGCCGCCAATCAGGGAATCGCGAAGGAGATCCAGCGCCTGGGCGTGCCGGCGGATCGCATGGAGCGTCTGCGCGGGCTGCTCCAGCGCGAGGCGGGCATGCTCCAGGTGATGGGGCGTTTGTCCACGGATCTCGCGGAGATCCACCGCCGCATCCGCGACGAGAACAAGGGCAAGGGTTACTGAGATGGTCGCCCCGCGCGATGCCGACGCCCGCGTCCGCGACCTCGTGGCCAAGTGGGCCGACGGCAAGGCCACTTTGAAAGAAGTCCGCGGCTACACCGACGAAGAGCTCTACGCCGCCGCCCGCGCCGGGCACGTCTTCTTCAACCAGGGCCTGATCCAGGAGGCCCGCGCCATCTTCCAGGGTTTGTTCGCGGTTTCCCCCCGCGACGCCTACTTCGCCCGCGCCCTGGCCGTGGTGGAGTGGGCCGCGGGCAACCCGGACGGGGCGCTCGGCGCCTTCGACGTGGCCATCAAGCTTGATCCTGACCACCCCGCCGGCTACCTGGGCCGCGCCGAGGTGCGCATCGCGTCTGGACAGCGCCGTGAAGCGCAGTCGGATGTGGCCAAGGCGATCAGCCTCGCCCAAGCCAAAGATCCTTTGAAGATCAAGGCTGAAGCCATGCTCGCGGCGCTCGCCGGAAGGCGCCGATGAGCTCTCACGCAACTCTTCCGGTGAGGCACGGATAACTCAATACACGGCGCGCACGGAACTCCCGGCGCAAACAAAGGAGAAAGTCATGGGCTTCTCGATCTCTGGTCTTCTGAGCGACGTCGGCATCAAGCTCCCCAACATCGACCTCGGCAACATCGGCAGCGAGATCGTCTCTGAGGGCAAGAAGCTCCTCGGCGACGTCGTCAAGGACAGCTTCACCCTGTCGAACCAGCCTGGCCAGACGTTCGCCAGCGACATGAACCTGAACATCCTCGGCGACAACATCCGCCTGCCGAACCCCATCGGCTCGCTCGCGAACAAGCTGCTCGGCTCGGCCGACAGCGAGCTGAACAAGTTCGGCGTGAACGTGGACTTCAAGACCGTGCTGGGCAAGCTCTTCCACCTCCCCACCGAGGCGGGCGACGTGAGCGTGCCGAGCGTGAAGGACCGCGCCACCACCGGTCAGCTCCCGGGCGCCACCGCTACGGGCGGCGCGGCCAAGCCGGCTGCGGCCACCAACCGTTCGGGTGCAGCTGCGGGCACGGCGGCCGTCAGTGGCGCCTTCGCCACCGGCGGCGGCTCCGCGGCGGCCAACACCGCCTCCACCCCCGTGAGCAGCGGCTCGATCAACAGCTCCATCGACCCCAGCATGCAGTCGGCGCTGAACACCGCGGGCTCGAACCTCTCCAAGGCCATGGATGACCTGAAGGCCGCGGGCAGCGACCCGGCCAAGCTCCAGGCCGCCGCCGCCGAGATGCAGCAGGCCAACGAGATGTTCAGCATCATCAGCCAGATCATGGCCGACAACCACCAGACCCGCATGATGGCCATCCAGAACCTGAAGTAAGAGGTTCAGCAGTCTGGGATGGGAACGGCAGGCGCGTAACCTTCGGGTTGCGCGCCTGTCCGCCTTTCGGGAGACTACAGACCCTCCCCGCGCCGAGGATTGAACCCATGGCCCAGAAGCCGACCGCCACCGCGAACGACGCTGCCTGGAAGAAGGCCCTCTACGCGCCGGAGCGCGTGGCCAAGTTCGTCAAGGGCGAGATGACGCTCCAGGAGCTCCACGGGATCACCGGCCCGGAGATGCTGGAGATGGCCGTCACCGGCTACACCATGTACGAGCAGGGCCAGTACAAGCAGGCCAAGGT
Source organism: Deltaproteobacteria bacterium (assembly GCA_018266075.1). Taxonomy (GTDB): domain Bacteria; phylum Myxococcota; class Myxococcia; order Myxococcales; family SZAS-1; genus SZAS-1. The sequence goes on from JAFEBB010000037.1 coordinate 10,284, forward strand.
GATCTTCGACGGCCTGTCGGCGCTGGATCCCAAAGAGGCCTACTACCGCACGGCGCTGGGCGCGGTGCACCTGGCCGAGGGCAACCTCGAGGAGGCGCTCCGCGTGCTCGACGAGGCCATCCAGCTCGACGGCAAGGACCTCGCGGCCTTCGTGAACCGCGGCGAGGCCCACCTGCGCAAGGGCGACATCATCAAGGCCGCCCACGACTTCAAGAAGGCCATCACCCTCGACCCCACCGGCAAGGACCCGCTCACCCGCCGCGCCAAGGCGCTCTCGGCGGCGGTGCTCAAGAGCCTGGAGATGGGCTCGGGCGGCGGCGACGCCAAGCCCACGGCCAACAAGGCGGCGCCCGCCAAGAGCGGCAACACCGGCAAGCAGGCCGCGGCCCCCAAGCCCGCGGGCAAGGGCAAGCCGACGCACAAGCGCTGAGCCAACTTCTCAAGCGCCGCGAGGGCGCGCCGAGGGCGGAAGGACGATGCAGCGGCGTCGGGGCAGCTCCGAGCGGGCCAGGACCCGCACCACCTCGCTGCCCCAGACCCCTGCGGCGCGCATCACCTACTTTCCCAAGCGGCAGGCCCCGAAGCCCGAGCCGGACGACCTCGAGACGCGCGAGGTCACCATCGCCGAGCTGGTGACGGATCCGCACGCCGACGAGCAGCCCCGCCGCGGCCGCCACGACTCCGACGGCCTGCCCGACCGCGACGCCCTCACCTACAACCGCGCCAAGATCGAGAAGCTCCTCCGCGGCGACCGGCGCGCGCTGGAGGGCATGGACGCGAGCTCGCTCGCCGACGTGGCCGTGCTCGGGCACAGCCTCTACGAAGACGGCCGCCTCAACGAGGCCCGCGTGGTGTTCGAGGGCCTGGTGGCCATGGATCCCTCCGAGGCCTTCCCGTACACGGTGCTGGGCGCGATCTACCTGGCGCAGCAGGACGTGCACCGGGCGCTGGCGCTCTTCGAGGCCGCCCTGGAGATCGACCCGGACGACGTGGCCGCGCTGGTGTACCGCGGTGAGATCCGCCTGCGCCTGGGGAACCGGCCGCGCGCCATGAAAGATCTGGAACGCGCCCTGTCGATCGACCCGGACGGCCCGCAGAGCCCGTTCTCCCAGCGGGCGCGGGCGGCGCTGCATGAGGCCCGGACGATGTCGCGCAGGTAGGTTCCCGGCAGGGGCTGTCCTAGAATGACGCCCTCGCCGACGAGGCCCGTGTGGACAAGAAGAAGGGCGTCCTGAGCAAGTACAGCGACGTGATCATCGCCGGGCTCGTGGTGAGCATCGTGGCGATGATGATCGTCCCGCTGCCCACGCCGCTGCTGGACCTGCTCATCGTCACCAACATCAGCATCAGCGTGCTGCTGGTGCTCACCGCCATCTACATCCAGAGCGCGCTCCGCATCAGCGTCTTTCCCACGCTGCTCCTCATCACCACGCTCTTCCGGCTCGCGCTGAACGTCTCCAGCTCGCGCTTGATCCTCATTCAGGCCAACGCTGGCGAGGTCATCAAGGACTTCGGCCAGTTCGTCGTGCGCGGCAATTACGTGGTCGGTGCGGTCATCTTCATCATCCTCACCCTGGTGCAGTTCATCGTCATCTCCAAGGGCTCGGAGCGCGTCGCGGAGGTGGCCGCGCGCTTCACCCTGGACGCCATGCCCGGCAAGCAGATGTCCATCGACGCGGACCTGCGCTCGGGCGCCATCGATCAGGACGAGGGCAAGAAGAAGCGTCGCGACCTCGAGCGCGAGAGCCAGCTCTTCGGCGCCATGGACGGCGCCATGAAGTTCGTCAAAGGCGACGCCATCGCCGGAATGATCATCACCGTCATCAACATCGTGGGCGGCCTGATCATCGGCGTCTTGCAGCGCGGAATGCCGGCCGCCGAGGCCGCGAAGATCTACACCATCCTCACCATTGGCGACGGCCTGGTGAGCCAGATCCCGGCGCTGCTGATCTCGACGAGCGCGGGCATCATCGTCACCCGCGTGGGCGGCGAGGACGAGGACGCCAACCTCGGCGGCGACGTCATCGGCCAGCTCACCGCCTATCCGAAAGCCATCGCCATCTCCGCGGTGATGCTGCTGGTGCTGGGCATCGTTCCCGGCCTGCCCGGCGTGCCCTTCCTGGTCATGGGCTCGCTCGCCGGATTTGGCGGCTACACGCTGCTCAAGCGCCAGCGCGACGAGGCGGCGATGCTCGCGCTGCCAGACGGCGGCATGGTGCCCATCGAGGGCGGCGAGGACGCGCCCCAGGCCGTGGAGGCCGGGCCCAAGGAGCCGATCAATCCCGAGTCGGAGATGTTCGTGCCGGTGGTCACGCCCATCGTGCTCGAGGTGTCCGATGCGCTGGTGCCCTGCGTGGACTCGCGCCAGGACGGCGGCCGGTTCCTGTTCGAGCTGATTCCGTTCATGCGTGACGGCCTCTTCGTGGAGCTCGGCGTGCGCTTCCCGGGCGTGCGCGCGCGCGGAAACCCGCACCTGCCGCCCGGCGCGTACCAGATCCAGATCAACGAAGTGCCCGTGGTGACCGGCCAGGTGATGCTCCAGCACATGCTGGTCAACGACATCCCCGAGCGCCTCAAGCTCATGGGCATCAGCGGCATCCCCACCATGAACCCGGCCACGCGCCAGCCCGCGGCCTGGGTGAGCGAGGAGCACCGGGGCACGCTCGAGGGCGCCGGACTCACCACGTGGGACGCGGCGAGCTACCTGGTGCTCCACCTCGCGGCCGTGCTGCGCAAGCACGCGCGCGAGTTCGTGGGCGTGCAGGAGTCGCAGGCCATGCTCGACCAGCTCGAGAAGGCCTTCCCGGCGCTGGTGAAGGAAGTGATTCCGAAGCTGGTCTCGCCCATCAAGCTCACCGACATCCTGGCGCGGCTGGTGGAAGAGGAGATCAGCGTCCGCGACTTGCGCGGCGTCTTGCAGAGCCTGGCCGAGTGGGCCCAGGTGGAGACGGACTCGGTGATGCTCACCGAGCACGTGCGCTCCAGCCTCAAGCGCTACATCAGCCACAAGTACGCGCGCGGGGCGAACACGCTCGTGGTGTACCTGCTCTCGCCCCAGATTGAAGAAGCCATCCGCGGGGCCATCAAGCACTCCGCGAGCGGCAGCCACCTCGCGCTCGAGCCGGAGATCGCCCAGGAGATCATCCAGGCGGTGAAGCGGCAGTGCGGCTCGCTGCCGCCGTCTGCGCAACGTCCGGTCATCCTCACGGCGATGGACATCCGCCGCTACGTGCGAAAGTTGCTCGAGTACGAGTTCACGCCGCCGTTCTCGGTGGTGAGCTACCAGGAGCTCTCGCCGGACCTGAACATCCAGCCGGTGGCGCAGATTCAGCTCGCCTAGTTGACCTTGGCGGCGCTCGTGGTGTGATCAAGGCGTGAAGCGACTCGTCCTCCTGGCCCTTCTCCTCGCGCCCGCGGCAGCCCAGGCCAAGGCCTGGCGCAACGTCACGCCGGGCGCCACGCCGAGCACCGACGTCACCAAGCGCTTTGGCGAGCCCACCAAGCGGCTCAAGCAGGGCGACAAGAAGATCTTCGCCTACGAAGGCGACGAGACCATCGAGGGCACCACCCAGGCGCAGTTCACCATCGCCGCCGACGGCAAGGTGGAGCAGATCGCCATCTTCCCGGCCACGGTGATCGAGCGCGCCGCGCTGGCGGAGACCTACGGCCCCGACTGCAAGGACAAGCAGGTCCCCAACTGCTTCGTGCAGAAGGTCAGCGACGACGACTTCAAGACCTACTTCTGGTACCCGAAGCTCGGCTTGGTCGTGTTCCTGAGCAACGACGGCAAGACCGTGCAGAGCCTGCTCTTCGTCAAGCCGGAGAAGGCGGAGCAGAAGGCCGCGTCGAAAGAGCGGTAGCGGTCAGGGGGCGGTGAAGCACACCCCAGCCGATGAGCACGACGGACCCTTCATCGTTTGGGGAACGTCGGGATGAAACCGGTCTCGCGCGGCTCAGCCCAACGGATCTGCGACGGCGCGCACGGCCACGTCGTGAATGGATCCGACAGCACCAGGGTCGCGTCGCGCTCGCTCCGAGAGACCGCGAAGCCAAGGATGACGCCGATCAGCGCCGCGACGATCGACCCGCGCCGCCGCCGCTGCCGCTCGCGCACGCTCCGCCCGAGCGGACAATCGCTCAAGAGCAGCGTGCCGTCCTCGCGCACGAAGAACTGCGGCCGCTCTCGGCCCACCAGCGCTTGCACTTGAGGTCGCGAGAGCCCATCCACCTCGAGCACGCGCAAGCGGCACAGGCTGCAGGTCCGCGCGCAGGCGCTCCCGGACATGGTCGACCAGCTCGCGCCGCAGGAGCTCGCGCGGACCACCTCGAAGCCGCGGACGTCGGTGCCCATCTCGCCTCCCGGTTGGGAAGCGACACCGCGCGTGCCGATCAGGTTCCCGCGGTGAGCCGACGCACTTCATCCGCGGGCACGCCCGGACCTGGCAGCCGGCCGCCCAGCGACAAGGGCAGCGTCCAGCGCATGATCGGCTGCGGCGACAGCGCGCGACCGGAGAAGACCTCCTCGGCCAGGGCGGCGTATCGCTCGATGATCGCCCGGGTGAAGGCAGCGCCGCTCCGCGCGCTCGCGAGGTGCGGCCGGCCCGTGTAGCCCGGAAACGGACGCAGCGCGTACCAGCCAAGCGCCGTGGCCGCGAAGCCCAGCTCGATGCCCAGGTGCCGCGCGCCGATCCCCGACGCGAGCTTGGCCACACCCGCGAGCGCCGTCGGCGCGGCGAAGTCGGGGCAGGGCGGCAGGTTCACGTGGTCCGGCGAGACCGACTCCGGCGCGAGGTGCAGCGCCATCGACGTCTCGAAGAACCCGCCGTGGAAGTCCATCGCCAGTCCGTCGCTGGCCGCGCGGCGATCGGCCTCGTTCGCGATGGGCGCGAAGGCCTCGGCGTAGTGGCTCGCGTCGACGGTGAGCATCTCCTGCATGACGATGTTCAGCGGCGAGATCACCTTCACGCCCAGCCGCTGCAGCGTCTGCACGCCCGCGTCGAGCGCGAGCGCGTGCAGCGGCGAGCCGTGGAAGGTCATGAGCACGACGCGCTGCGCGCCCAGCTCGGCCAGCGCACGACACGCCTCGACGATGATCGTCCGCACCGTCGCAAACGGCACGTGCCGCGAGCCCGGCCCTGGCACGGGATCCACGCCGACCTCCAGATCCGCGCCGAGCAGGAACGGCTGGTCCGGACAGAGCTTCGCGTGCAGCGCCTTCGCCAGCCCGAGGCTCACCAGCCGGTCGTTGTGCAGCGAGAGGTGCGGCCCGTGGTACTCGACCGGATTGATGGTCAGGAACACCGGCGCGCCGGTGCGCACCAGGCGCGCGGCCTCGCGGTGGTTCTGATCGAGGAGCGGGATCATGTCCGTTCCTCTACGCCCGGGAATTGAGGCAGGGCAACTCGCATCCCGATTGCCCCGGCGAGGCGTTTTGCGCCAATCTCGCCGCGTGCGCGTCATCGGGCTCACGGGCGGAATCGCTTCCGGAAAGAGCACCGTGGCGAAGATGTTCGCCGCGCTGGGCGCGAAGCTCATCGACGCCGATCTGCTCGCGCGTCAGGTCGTCGAGCCGGGCACGCCCGGACTGGCGCAGGTCGCCGCGCGCTTCCCCGACTGCGTGGTGAATGGCGTCCTCGACCGCAAGAAGCTGGGCGCGCGCGTCTTCGCAGATCCGGCCGAGCGCGCGGCGCTGAACGCCATCATCCACCCGCTGATCGCGCAGGCGGCGATGGCGCGCACCGCCGAGCTCGCGGACGCAGGCGAGAAAGCCGTCATCTACGAGGCGGCTTTGATCGTCGAGAACAAGCTCGACGCCGGCATGGACGGCTTGATCGTCGTGAGCGTGCCCGAGGACGTTCAAGTGGCGAGGCTGCGCGCGCGCGAAAACCTGGGCGGGCCCGAGGCGAAGCAACGGTTGGCCGCGCAGCTCCCGCTCTCGGAAAAGCTGGCGCGCGCGACGTGGATCGTCGACAACTCGGGTGACGTTGAGCGCACGCGCGAGCAAGTCAGCCGCATCTGGCGCGAGATTTCTGGGAGTGGCCCATGAGCGACAAGTCGGCGCGCACGTTCTTCCTCACCGGCTACCCCGGCTTCATTGGCAAGCGGCTCGCGGCGGAGCTGGTTCGCGCCCACCCCGACGCGCGGCTCTACCTGCTCGTGCAGCCCAAGTTCATCAAGGACGCGAAGAAGTACGTGCGCGGCTTGCCCGGCGGCGGGAAGAACGTCGAGCTGTACCAGGGCGACATCGTCGACATGCACCTCGGGCTCTCGAGCGCCGAGTACAACTTCCTCTGCGACGAGGTCACCGACATCTTCCACCTCGCCGCGATCTCGTACCTCGGCGTGCCGCCGCCGACGGCGCACAAGGTGAACGTCGAGGGCACGCGCAACGTGCTCGAGCTCGCCCACGACGCGCGGCACCTGCGGCGCTTCAACCACTTTTCGACGGCGTACGTCTCGGGCGATCGCGTGGGCGTGATCGCCGAGGACGAGCTCGATCTCGGGCAGCACTTCCGCAACGCCTACGAGCAGACCAAGTTCCAGGCGGAGAAGCTGGTGCGCAAGGCCAGCGAGCGCGGGCTCGAGGTGGTCATCTATCGGCCGGCGATCGTGGTCGGCGACAGCAAGACCGGCGAGATCGATCGCTTCGACGGCCCGTACTACATGGGCATCCTGCTGGTCACGAGCCCGCTCTCGGTGCCGTTGCCGCTCCCGGGAAACGGCGTGGCGCCGCTGAACGTGGTGCCGGTGGATTTCGTGACCAAGTCGGTGGTGCACATCGCCGACGACGCGCGCGCCGCGGGGCGCACGGTGCACCTCGTGGATCCGAACCCGATGAGCTCGCGGCGGGTGTACGAGCTCATCGCGGAGAAGGCGAACAAGAAGCTGCCCAAGCTCACGGTGCCGCACCGCGCGGCGGATGTGCTGTTGCGCTTGCCGGGTGTGGAGAAGCTGCTCCGGCCGCAGCGCGCGGCGATTGGCTACGTGAACCACCTCGCCATCTACAACTGTCGCAACACGCTGGAGCTGCTCGACGGAACGGGCATTCGCTGCCCGCCGCTCACGAGCTATCTGGACACGCTCGTGAGCTACGTGAAGCAGTTCTACCGCGAGCGTCAGGAAGACGTGGCCGTGGATGATCCGCTGGACCAGCCGGAGAACAGCGAGGCGTAGCCGCTACGGCTTGCCCTCGGTGTTCATCAGCCACTCGCCGTTCTGGCTCAGGTACACGTAGACCGCGCGGTGCCCGCAGGCCTCGACGCCCACCTCGGTGGCGCGGCCCACCGCCGAGTCCACCCGGTCCATGTGGATCCCCGCGTTGAGCACCGTCAGGTGCAGCGACTCCTTGGGGCAGCTGAACTCGAAGGCAGCGCGGGTCTGGATGGCAGCGGCGTCGCGCGCCCACAGGTCCGCGTCGAGCTCGTGGCCATCCTGGGTGACCAGGGGCCGTGGCGCCGTCGCGCACCCGACCACACCCAGCCCGACCAGCGAGGTGAAAAGCGAGACGAGGAGTGCGCGCATCACCCGTCCATATGTCGCGTCGCGTGGTCGATTCAAGGGTCACGCGCTCGCCCGCGCCGCTTCCTTCGCCAGCAAGGCCTCCAGCGAATCGAGCGACAGCGGCTTGGTCACGTGCGCGTGAAACCCGGCCGCGATCGCATCGGCCACGGCCGAGGGATCGCTGAAGCCCGTGAGCGCAATCAGCCGCGTGCGCGCGGTGCGTGGTTCGGCGCGAAGGGTCCGCGCCACGTCGCAGCCGTCGAGCCCGGGCAAGCTCAGGTCGCAGAGCACCAGGTCCGGCGGCGCCTCGCGCGCGAGCTCGATCGCCGTCTCGCCGTCGTACGCACCTTCACACGCGTGGCCCAGCATGCGCACCAGCTCGGTGAGTGCCTCGGTCACGTCGTGGTCGTCGTCCACCACGAGCACGCGCAGGGAAATCGGAGGAGCCATGCGCGTTCTTCTACTGAAACGCCTCAGGCCCCGCGCCGGCACCGGCGCCGCTCTGGCCAGCGGACGACGGCCGTGATGACGTCGGCCGAGAACTGCGTGCTGCGCGACGTCTACGCCGTCGCGCGCAAGGTGATCTGGGTGATCTCCGCCGGCGCGCCGAGCCGCATCGGCGGGCCCCAGTAGCCCGTGCCGCGCGAGACGTAGAGCTGCGCGTCGCCGAGCTTCGACAGCCCCGCGAGGAAGCCCTGCTGCAGCTTCACCAGGTAGCCCCAGGGCCAGATCTGCCCGCCGTGCGTGTGCCCGGAGATCTGGAGGTCGACGCCCTTCTTGGCGCTCTCGGGGAACGTCTTGGGCTGGTGCGAGAGGAGCACCAGCGGCCGCGAGCCGTCGAAGCCCTGCAGCGCGCGGTCGAGGTCGTGGCCCATTCCGAAGCTGCGGCCCGCGAGGTCGTGACAGCCCGCGAGCTCGAGGTGCTCGGCCACCGTCACGCGCTCGTTCTCCAGCGTGCGAATGCCGAGCGTGCGCAGGTGCGCGAGCCACTCGGGCGCGCCGGAGTAGTATTCGTGGTTGCCGGTGATGAAGAAGACGCCGTGCTTGGCCTGCAGCTTCTGCAGGGGCGCAGCAGCGGCGGCGAGCTCCTCCACGCTGCCGTCGACCAGATCCCCCGCGATGGCCACGAGGTCGGGCGAGAGCGCGTTCATGCGCTTCACCACGTCCTCCATGAACTCGGCGCCGATGGTGGGGCCGAGGTGCACGTCGGAGATGACCGCGAGCGTGAAGCCATCGAGTGCGCGCGGCAGCTTCTTCAGCGCCACCTCCACGCGCTTCACGTCGACGGGGCGCAGCGTGGCGTACAAGCCCGTCGCACCGGCTGCGGTCGCAAACGCCGACGCCGCTCCCGCGACACCGCGCGCGAGCAGCAAGCGCCGCTCTGGATCCAGCGGCGCATCGCCGGCCCAGGTCACTGTCGCCACCACGAGCCGCACGAGCTCGCCCGCAACGAGCCCCACGAGCATCAAGAAGAAGATCCCCATCCAGCCGAACGCGATCCAGCTCAGCGCGGCCATCGGCCGGTCCAACACGCGGCCGAGGATGAACGCCAGCGGGATGCTCACCGCGAGCGCGATCAAGGCCAGCGTGCCCAGGCGCGCGAAGGGCGGGGGGAGCGCCGTGTCGCGCACGAGCCGGGTCCAGAAGTAGTAGTGGAAGCTGCCCACCAGCAGGGTGCTGATTCCGAGGAAGATCGCAATCTGGGCGGCGCGGGACATGGGCCGGAGAGTAACCGGCCCCGCCCAGGCGTGCTCCCGACTTTGCGAAACTTCACAACCCGGTCAGGCGCGTGGTCGCGGCGTGCAGGAGCTCGAGTCGAGCGTCGTCGCCGGCGGCGTCGCGGAGCACGAAGCGTCGCCAGGCCTCGCCGTCGAACACGGCCACGATGAGGCCGACCATGGCGTCGAACGTCGGGCCCAACGCGAGCGCCAGCTCGGGGAGCAGCTCTCGAGCCAGCGCGCCGATGTCCGCGTGGTAGCGGGCGGTCAGGGGAGCGAGCGCCTTGCGGAGCCGCGGCCGGGTGCGCGCGGCCATCGCCAGCTCGTACCAGGCCTGATTCAGCCGCGAGCGACAGGTCTTCCGCACCAGCTCCAGCCCCAGCCGCAAGGGATCGCGCTCGCTCCGGAGCGACTCGAACTCGCGCCGATACTGCTGGAGCAGCTGCTCGCCCACGTCGCGCCCGACCGCGACCATGAGCGCCTCACGCGAAGCGAAGTGTCGAAACAGGCCGCCTTGCGAGATCCCCGCCCGCTCGCAGATCTCCTGGACGCTCGCGTCGGCGTAGCCCTGGTCGATAAGCGCTTCCGTGGTGGCGTCGAGGAGCTTGCGGATGGTGGCCTCGCGCCGTTCCTGCTGGGTGCGGCGAACGCGCGTCGCAGCGGCCATCAGGCGTTCCCCGCGGGCAGGAAGCGGCCGAAGCCGCGTTCGCGTCCGAGCGACGGCGAGAACGCGCCGTCTTCGAATGCAACCTTTCCGTTAACGAGTACGGCTGACACCGCGCCGTCCGAGCGGTTCACCATGCGCTGCAGCCCGCCGAGGTTCTCCATGGGCGCCTCGTGGTACGCGTCGAGCCGATCGTCGAGGGCCTCGGGATCCACGATGGCCACGTCGGCGCGATCGCCCTGGCGCAACCGGCCTGCATCGACGCCCAGCCACTGCGCGAGCTCGCCCGTGAGCCGCCACACCGCGCGCTCCAGAGGCATCACGGGCCGGCCCGCGCGCTCGGCGTCGCGCACCACGCGCAGCATCTGCAAGGGGAAGCTGTAGAAGGCCATGTTGCGAATGTGCGCGCCCGAGTCGGCGAAGCCGATGAGCGCGCTCTCGTCGGCCATCATGCGCTCCACCTCGCGCGGCCGGTGGTTGGCGATCGTCGTGCGCCAGCGCAGCTTCGTGCCGTGCTCGACCACGAGATCCAGGAACGTGTCGACGGGGTGGTGTCCGCGCTCCTTGGCCACCTCGCTGAAGGAGCGGCCCTCGAGCGGCCTGTCGGGGCAGGCGACGATCTGCGCGTCGCCGAAGTCGCGGTGCCACACGCGCGGGCTGAAGCGCTTCTCGTAGTCCTGCCGGAAGCGGCGGCGGTAGCCCTCGTCCTGCATGAGCGCGTTGCGCGCGACCTGATCCGCGAGGTGCAGAGCGGCCTGGCCCGCGCCGAACTCCTCGAAGACCACGAGGTCGATGCCGTCGGCGTAGACCTCGAACTCCATGGGCAGCGTCTGCCAGCGCAGGTTGCCGCCGAGGAAGCGGTTCACGAAGCGCGTGACCGCGCCGATGAAGCGGTGCAGCCCCGGGCTCGACTTCGCGTCGGCGAGGGTGATGAGCGTGGTGCGCAGCGGCTTGCGGAGCAGCATCCCCGCGCTCTCGAGCATGAACAGGAACGAGTTCACCTTCGTCACCAGGCTCGGCGCCGATTGCAGGATGCGCCCACGCTTTCTCAGCAGCCGGTTCAGCCGCCGGTACTCGCCCCAGGTCGCGTACGTCGAAGGCAGCTGCGCGGAGCGGAACCGATCGCCGTCGAGCTTGTCCCAGGGGTTGGTCATCGTCGACAGCCCCAGCAGCCCGCATTCGATGGCCTCGTCGAGCCAGCGCTCCATCTGCCGCAGCTCGTCCTCGCTCGGCCGAACTTTGGGGTCCACCGATCGCCCCAGCCCGAGCACGCGCGCGCGCAGGTCGGAGTGACCCAGGAACGCGGTCACGTTGGCGCCGAGCGGGTGGCCCTCGAGGAACTGCACGTACTCGCGCGGCGTGCTCCAGCGCTTGGTCTCGCGCAGCAGGGGCAGCACCTGTGCGCGCGGCACCGACTCGACGCGCGTGAAGAGATCGGAGCAGTCCTCAGGCTCGGAGAGGATGGTGCTGATGGAGCAGCTGCCCACGGTCACGGTGGTGACGCCGTGGCGGATGGACTCGGTGAGCGACGGCGCCGCGAGCAGCTCGGCGTCGTAGTGGGTGTGCATGTCCAGGAAGCCGGGCATCACCCACTTGCCGCGCGCGTCGATCACCTTGGCACCGGCGGCGTCGAGCGGGGCGTCGCTCAGCGCGACCACCTTCCCGTCGCGCAGGCCGAGGTGGCGAATCGCGCCTGGCGCGCCCGTTCCGTCGAAGTGCAGCCCGTTCTGGATCACCAGGTCGTAGCCCATGGAGGTCGCTCTAACATAGAGAGCAACCGCTCGCAATCTATGTTGGCGGCCTGTGTCGGCGCTCGGACTCCACCCGGGGCAGGGCGCCCGGCAGGGCTTCGTGCGGGCGCGCATCCGGGATAGGTTTGAAAGGTCGTTCGAGTCCCGCGGAGCGCGACGTGCTCAACCAGGCGGTCCACTGCTACCAGCACCCGCAGCGCCTGGGCATCGGCATCTGCGTCGAGTGCCGCCAGGTGGTCTGCGCGGAGTGCAGCACGCAGTTCGAGGGCATCAACCGCTGCGCGCGCTGTCTGCAGAAGATGGCGCCCAAGGCCCAGACGGCGGGCGCGCTGCGCGAGTGGGGGCCGGTGTCGATCCTCGGGGCGCTGTTCTCGCTGGCCATCCTCTACGGCGGCGCGCAGCTCGCGGCGCACTGGATCCAGCCTTGAACGGCGGCGCCCTGCACGAGCTGCGGCCGCGCTCCGCCGTGGAGCTCTACGACGCGGCGCTGCACCTCTGCGTCCACACCAAGAGCGAGCTGCCCGTGCTCGCGGCCATCGGCGCGGCGCCGCTCGCGGCCTGCGGACTCTGGGGCGTCTGGCTCGCCACGCATGGGCAGTCGTTCGAGCTGGCCGCAGCGCTGCTTCCGATCGCGCTCGTGTTTCGACAGCTCTGTCAGGGCGCGGGCGGGCTGGCGGCCACGCGCGAGCTGGAGGGCAAGCCCATCTCCGCCGGCGGGGCGTTGCGCGCGGGCTTGTCGCACCTGCCGTCGATGATCACCTGCACCGGCTGGCTGGCGCTCTTTCAGTTGGTGGTGTTCCCGCTCACGTTGGGGCTCTCGGTCTTCTTCCTCTCGGTGCCGCTGGTGGGGCCGGTGCTCATCGCCGAGGGGAGCGCGCACGGCTGGAACTTCGGCCGCGTGGCGCGCGCGCGGCTCAAGGGTCGCGGCGGAGCGGCGGCGGCGCTGCGCATGCTCCACGCGCTCGCGCTCTTGCTGATGATGGTCAACCTGCACGGGCTGGTGTGGATCACCCTCGAGGTGGCGCACAGCCTCTTCGCGGTCGACGTGACCTTCGTGGATCAGTTCAGCTCGCTCTCGCACGCGTTCTACGACCTCTGCCTCTTCGCGGTTTCGCAGGTGCTGCTCGATCCGGTGCGCTGCGCCACGAGCGCGCTGGTGCTCGCCGACGCGCGCGTGCGGCACGAGGGCTTCGACCTGCTCGCCGCGCTTCGACGGCTGCGCGATGGCTCGCTGGCCAAGGCCGCGCTGGTGCTGCTCGCGCTCGGCCTGGCGCTCGCGCCGAAGGCCGCGCACGCCGCGCCCTTCGATGACGAACCCGAGGACGACTCGGACGCAATGCCCGCGCCCCCACCGCCCCCGGCCAAGGCCATCCAGGTCGCGCCGATGGTGGACGACGAGCGCGAAGATCCCGTCGACGCGCTGGCCTCGATCTCCGAGGAGCTGGGCGAGGGCGAGAACCCCACCGTCGTGGAAGGACTGAAGCACGCCGACGAGCTTCCCCGCTCCGAGCGCGCCAAGCTCCACCCGCTGGTGCGCTCGCTGGATCACCGCCTGGACACCTCCGACGACGAGGGCGCGCGCCGGGAGCTGCTCGCGGCGCTCGATGCGCTGGGCCGCGTGCAGACGCGCGATGCGAAGGCGAAGCCCAAGGTCACCGATCCGCGCGCGGCCGCCGCGAAGATCCTCGCGCAGCCCGAGTTCGAAGAGGTGGCCAAGCACGCCAAGGACGCCAAGGACGATCCCAAGAATCCGGACGTCGAGGCGCCCTCGTGGTGGACGCGCTTCTGGAAGTGGGTCGGCCGCCAGCTCGAGAAGATCTTCAAGCAGCGCGAGGACAAGGATCCCGTCGACGTCTCGGGACAAGGGCTGAGCGTCGGCGCGGGCATGGCGCAGGTCATCACCTACGCGCTGGTGGCGCTCGCGGCGTGCGTGGTGCTCATCCTCGTGTACCGGCTCATGACCCAGCAGAAGCCCGGCGAGGCCGAGTCAGATGCCGGCGGCGCGGGCGGGGCGGGCGATGGAAAGGGCGAGGAGCTGAACGCGCTCGCCAAGCCAGCGTGGGTGTGGAGCGACGAGGCCGATCGGCTCGCGGCGTCCGGTCGATTCCGCGAGGCCATCCGCTCGCTGTACCTGGCGTTGCTCGCTTCGATGCACCGGCGCGGCGCCATCGACTACCACCCGGCGCTCTCGAACTGGGACTACTGCGATCACTTCCGTGGTGAGCCCGGCGAGCTGCCGCCGTTCCGCGAGCTCACGCTGCGCTTCGACTTCGGCTGGTACGGCCGCCTCGGCGCCGACGCCGAAGGTTACGGCCAGTTCCGCACCCTCTGCGGCCCGCTGCTCCAGGCGCAGACCAGCCCCGAGGCCGCGCGTGCGTGACCGGCTCCCGCTGCTCGCCCTCGCGTTGGCGCTGGTGGTGGCCACGCTCGCGGTGTTGATGGTGAAAGCCGGCGCGCGCGGCGAGTTCGCCGAGCCCTTCTCGACCTATCGCTCCGAGCCCGACGGCGCGCGCGCCCTGTTCCTGCTCGCGCAGCAAGCGGGGCTGCCCGTGGAGCGGCGGCACGTGGACATGGAGGCGGTGGAGGGCACGCCGGAGCTGGTGATGCTCGGCATCGAAGGCGACGAGCCCGAGAAGGACGACGCGCCCGACGCCGGCACCCGCGCGTACGATCGCTTCCTGCGCGGGCGCCTGGGCGAGTTTCAGACCAAGGCCGTGCTCGATGCTGTCGATCGCGGCGCCACGCTCATCTACGCGGTCACGCGCGACCACCCCTTCCTCGGCGATCTTGGCGTCACCTTCACGCCCGCCGAGGATCACCTCTCGCGGCAGCTGGTGGCGTTCTCGCCCACGGCGATCACCGAAGGCGTGGGCGAGCTGCAGTCGCGAATCTCCGGCTACCTGTCGACCGCGACTCCGGCGTCGGCGTCGAAGACCTCGAGCTCGGGGCTGCACGCCGACGCGCTGCCGCTGCTCGTCGATCGCCACCACGGCGATCAGGCCGTTGCGCTGTTGCTGCGCCGGGGGCAGGGCCGGGTGCTGGTGATGGCCGCGCCGACGATGGCGTCGAATCGCGAGCTCGCCCAGGGCGACGCCGCGCGCTTCTGGCTCAACGCGCTCACCGAGCTGCAGACGGGCTCCGGAAAGATCGAGTTCGACGAGTACCACCACGGCTTCACCGGCGAGCGCTCGCTCATGGGCTACGCCGCGCGCTACGGCTTGCCCTGGGCGATCGCGCAGGGCGTGTTCGCGCTGGCGCTGTGGAGCTTCGCGCTGCGTCGCTTCGGCGCGGCCCGGCCGATTCGCGAGAGCAGCCAGCGCGCGACGGCCGACTACCTGCTCGCCATGGCGCGAATCTATCGGCTCGGCGGACACCGTCAGCACGCCGCGGGTGCGCTGGTGCGCGGCGCCTTGCGTGCGCTGCAGGGAATGACCCGCGCGCATCGCAAGACCGACGTGCAGAGCGTGGCCGCTACCCTCGAGGCCACCGGCCAGCACGAGCTCGCGCACGAGATTCGCGCCATCGCCTCGCGGCTCGGCGGTGAGCTCAGCGAGCAAGATCTCTTGGTTCTCGCCCGACGCGCGGCCTACCTTCGCCTGCGCGCGTCGAGCAGCGCCCCTTCGCAACCCACACCCGGAGTGAACACCCCATGATGGAGTCCATCGGTTCGGGAGCCAGCCCCGCCGCGGCCGACGCCCTCGCCCGCGCGCGCACCTTGCGTGAGTCGGTGCGCGGCGAGGTGAACAAGGTGGTGGTGGGCCAGGACGACGTGCTCGACCTCATCCTCGTCGGCCTGCTCGCCGGCGGCCACGTGTTGCTCGAGGGCGTGCCCGGCACGGCCAAGACGCTCATTTGTCGCGCGGTCTCGCGCTCGATCGCCGCTGAGTTCAAGCGCATCCAGTTCACGCCCGACCTGATGCCCGCGGACATCCTGGGCACGAGCATCTTCGATCTGAAGTCGCAGGCCTTCGCGCTCACCAAGGGGCCGATCTTTTCGGACCTGGTGCTCGCCGACGAGATCAACCGCGCGCCCGCGAAGACGCAGGCCGCGCTGCTCGAGGCCATGAGCGAGAAGTCGGTGTCGCTCGAAGGGACGCGGCACGCGCTGCCCAGCATCTTCACCGTGTTCGCCACGCAGAACCCGGTGGAGAGCGAGGGCACGTACCCGCTGCCCGAGGCGCAGCTCGATCGCTTCCTGCTGAAGATCGAGGTCGGCTACCCCAAGCCCGAGCACGAGGACGAGGTGCTGCTGCGCGTGCACCAGGGCTTCGACGGCTACAACCTCGAGGGACAGGGGCTGAAGGCCGTGCTGCGTCCGGAGGACGTGCTCGCCGCGCGCGCCGCGCTGCAGGCCGTTCAGATCGAGCCGCCGGTGCTGCAGTACCTGCGCAAGCTCATCACCGCCACGCGTGAGAGCCCGCGTGTGCGCCTGGGCGCCGGGCCGCGCGCGGGCGTGCACCTGTTGCTCGCGTCGAAGGCGCTGGCTGCGCTCGCGGGCCGGCCGTTCGTGACGCCCGACGACATCCGCCGGCTCACCGGGCCCGTGCTTCAGCACCGGTTGCTGCTCGCGCCCGAGGCGGAGATCGACGGCGCCACCGCGCGCGAGGTGCTCTCGGAGATCGAGCTCGCCGTCGAGGTCCCGCGGTGACGGCAGAGCTGGCCCATTCGCGGGCGCGCGAGTTCTCGCTCGACGGCCCTCGAGGTCCGCGCGCCGTCCCTGCCGCCGCGGTGGCGGTGAGCGTGGGCGGCCGGCCCATTCCCTCGCGGCGGCTCGCGCTGCTTGCGTTCTGCGCGCTCGGCTTGATCATGGCCGGCAGCGGGAGCTGGCTCGCGGTGCGCTCGGTGCTGCTGGGCGATCTGTGCCTGCTGCTCGCGGCGGCGCTGGACTACTCCTCCGCGCGCCGCGTGCGGCTCGAGGCCACGCGGCTGCCGCACGGCAAGCTCAACCTCGGCGCACCGAACGCAATCTCCGTTCGCGTGCGCAACCTCGACGGCCGGCGCGTGGCCGTTCGCGTGCGCGACGACGTGCCCGCGGAGTTCGACGTCGACACGCCCGAGGAGAAGCTGAGCGTCGCGGGCTTTCGCGAGGCGAAGTTCACCTACCGCGTGACGCCGCCGCGGCGCGGGCGCTTCGAGTTTGGCGATCTGCACCTGCGCGTCGCGGGCGCTTGGGGACTTTGTTACGCCGAGCGAACCGTGAAGGCCGGCGAGGAGACGCACGTCTACCCGGACTTGCGCGGCGCCGCGCGACTGATGCTCGCGACGACGGCGCGCGATCTCGCGAACCTTGGCTTGCGCACGATGCGTCGCGACGGCTCGGGATCGGAGTTCGCGCGCTTGCGCGAGTACATCCAGGGCGATCCGCCGCGCGACATCGACTGGAAGGCCACCGCGCGCCGGCAGCAGCCGACCACGCGCGTGTACGAGACGGAGCGCAGCCAGAACGTGCTCCTCTGCGTCGACGCCGGCCGCGCCATGGCCGCGCGCGTGGAAGGCGAGAACGGCGCCACGCTGAGCAAGCTCGACTGCGCGGTGAACGCGGCGCTCTTCCTCGCTTTCGTGGCCGTGCGCAATGGCGACCGCGTTGGTTTGGCGCTCTTTGCCGATGGCGTGAAGCAGTTCATTCGACCCGCCGCGGGCAAGGGCCAGTACCGGCGGATCGTGAACGCGCTCTATCGCGCGGAGCCCACGCTCGCCGCGGTGGACTACCCCGCGCTCTTCCGCGAGCTCAGCGTGCGCGTGCCGCGGCGCTCGCTCATCGTCACCTTCACGGATCTCTTCGACGACGACCAGGTGCACGCGCTCACGCTGCCCATGCGGCGCCTGGCGCGGCGACACGTGCCGCTGTGCGTGGCGCTGCGCGATCCGTCGCTGGAGCAGATCCTCCAGACGCGGCCCGCGGAGCCGGATCTCGCCTTCCAGCAGGCGGTGGCCGTGGAAGTCCTCGAGGAGCGCGAGCGGCTGCGCGCGCTGGTGCAGCAAGAGGGCGTGCAGCTCGTGGACACCACGCCGCGCACGCTCACCATCGACACCGTGAATCGCTACCTCGAGATCAAGCGTCGAGGCACGCTGTGACCGACGCGCGCTTGGCCGTGCTTCGACGCGCGCTCGCGCTCTCGAGCGCCAGGTGGGACGGCGATCTCTACGCGCTCGTCGGCGACGCCATCGATCGCGTGGACGGCTCCGAGGGCCAGCTCGCGCTCGACGTCCTTCGCGAGCTGCAGCGCACGGTGCAGCCCGGTGAGCCCTTCGGCGATCCGTCCGCGTGGGCGCGGCGCGCGCGCGTGGACGAGGTTCGGCGCGCCATCGAGGCCACGCTGCAGCGCCTGCAGGCGACGACGTAACAAATTCGTTAACCGCTAGCGCCGCCCGGCGTTGGGCTCGCGACCCGCGAACACCAGGTACGTCGTCAGCAGGCAGGCCATCACGCCCGCGTACATCAGCTTCACCCACGAGGGCAGGGTGGGCTCATGGATCTGCGAGATGGAGCCCTCGGTGAGCCCGGCCACGATGAAGAGCGGAATGGTGCCCAGCACCATGCGCACCGCGGTGCGGCTCTCTTCGCGCAGCGCCTCGCTCGGCGTGCGCTCACCTGGCGCCAGCATGGCGCGCGCGATGATGAGGCCGCCCGCGCCCGCAAGGCAGATCGCCGAGATCTCGATCACCCCGTGCGGGAGGATCCACGCCCAGAACCAGAGCGCGTGACCTTTCGCCTGGTACGCGTAGGCCAGCGCACCGAGCGGCACGCCGTTGAACCAGAGCAGCACCACGGTGCCCACGCCCAGCGAGATGCCGAGCGCGAAGCAGAGGAACG
This sequence comes from Deltaproteobacteria bacterium, assembly GCA_018266075.1. Classification (GTDB taxonomy): domain Bacteria; phylum Myxococcota; class Myxococcia; order Myxococcales; family SZAS-1; genus SZAS-1. The sequence goes on from JAFEBB010000037.1 coordinate 28,731, forward strand.
CCACCTCGATGTTGTGCGTGAAGAGGAAGCTCGCGAACGTGGCCTGCTCGCCGCCGCTCATGTGGTTCTCGGCTTCGTCCTTCACGCGCTGATCGGGGTCGAGGTGCAGGTGGTCGGCCGGCAGGAGGATCACCGCCGCCGCCGGATCGCGCGCCATCGCCACGTAGCCGAACGCGGTGCCGAACACGAAGAGCAGGTAGCCGATGAGGACGACCTTCCACTCCTTGCGCACCAATCGCGGCCAGCCGCGCGCCACGAACTCCACCACGTCGCGGCCGCGGAAGGTCTGGCCGGGGTACGTCTGGGCGTAGCCGCGCGCCACGAGCTCGTTCAGGTACTCCACCAGCTCCGCAGAGGCCGCACGCCCTCGGGCGGTGAGGAGATCGCTCGAGGCCTGGCGGTAGAGCCGCCCGAACTCCTGGGCCTCGTCGAGGTTCAGCGCCTTGAGGCCGCCGTGCTCGATGCGATCGAGGAGCTGGTTGAGCTTTTCCCACTTGGGCCGGTGGGTATCGACGAACTGCGCCAGATCCATGCGGCCATTCTCGCACGCACGTGGGCTCGGGCATACTGGGGCCATGGTGCGCGACGAACAGGGCTTCCTCACCGCCACGCACGTCATCCGCACGCCGGAGCTCGTGGAGTTCGATTTCGAGCTGGCCGGTTTGTACGCGCGCTTTCTCGCCTGGGTGATCGACGGCTGCATCGCCGGCGCAATCTCCGCGGGCGCGCTCTTCGCCTTGTCGTTCATGGCCATGTTCGCCTCTGGCCTGGCCGGCTTCCTGATCTTCGTCCTGCTCTTCCTCGCGAGCTGGGGCTACTTCACGTTCTTCGAGTGGCGCATGGGCGGACGCACCCCGGGCAAGAAGGCCATGGGGCTCCGCGTGGTGCAGGTGTCGGGCGTGCGCATCGAGTTCACCCACGCCGCGCTTCGCAATCTGCTGCGAGCTTTCGATCACTTGCCGTTCCTCTACGCGGTCGGTGGCGGCATCGCGCTGTTCGCGCCCTCGCGGCGGCGGTTGGGTGATCTCGTCGCCGGGACGGTCGTCGTCCGCGAGCGGCGTCGCAAGGTGCCCGCGAACCTCGCGGCAGGAACAGGTGGACCGGCGCGCTCAGGCTTGCTCGGACGGCTCGAGGAGAAGCTGCGTCGCGCGACGGTCCCCGAGCGCGAGCTGCTGCTCTCGGCCGCGCTGCGCCGCGAGGAGCTCGACGTCCCCGCGCGGCTGACGCTCTTCGCCGAGCTCGCGGGCTTCCTGCACGAGCGCTTCGGCATCGAGAAGCCGGATCACCTCTCCGACGAGAAGCTGGTGCTCGAGGCCGTCGCGTGTCTGCTGCGGCTCGAGGGCGCAGCGCCGGTCCAGCAGCCGCTGAAGCACGCCGCAGGTCGTTAACTGAATCGTTACATCACTTCTCGCCGGGCACGAGGTGCATCGTGGCTTCGGTGTGCTCGCGGAGCGCGCCGGCGTTGGTGAACGTGGGCTTCAGCTCGCCGTGCATCCAGAGCGGGAACTGATCTGCGTAGTGCTTCGTACGAGGAATCCCCGACTGGCCCGTGGGCAGCACCGTCTGTGCGTGCTCGATGTCCTCGAGCGGCACGATGTGCCGCCAGCTTGGCGCCCACCCATCGGCGCCGAAGGTTCCAGTGGGCAGCACGGCCGTCTGCAGCGGGGTGTCGCAGTCGCCGCCGATGGGCGCGCTCGGCCCGTCGAAGAACTTGCCGATCACCGGCGCACCACTCAGCGCGTGCTTGATGCGCAGCCGGTGCAGCTTGCCCCACGACCACTGGCTCGCGTCGTCGCCGAGGCGCTGACGCAGGAGCTCGACGGCATCCGCGAGCCCCGCCTGCAGCACCTCGTCCCAGCTCGGCTTGGGCTCGAGCCCGTCCCAGATGCGCGTGTCGCGGGCGAGCACCTTCTCGAGCAGGAACGACGTGTAGCGCCCGGTCATGAGCCCCGCGGGCGCGAGCGGGAACTCGCTCTTGCCGAGCAGCGTCTGGAGCAGCTCGTGGCCGAGCACCGGCTCGAGGGCGCGCTTGGCCACGGCCATGATCATCGCTTCGTAGACCGCGGCGCCGGCGCTCTCGGCCGTTGCGTTTCCGTCCCAGGCGGCGAGCTCGAAGAGCGCGCGGTCCTGCAGCGGCCCGCGCGGCTTGAGATTCGCGCACGCCTGGGCGAAGGCCTTGCCGGGCGTGCAATAGACGTCGACCTGGATGCGCGCGCAGTCCTCGGGTGTCACCTTCGGGAGCGCGTTTAACCGTTCTGTTATACGCCCGGCGCGGTGCCCGGCGAGCCAGTCCCAGGTGATGTGGTGGGGGAAGTCGCGGTCGACGATGGCGTTGTTGGCGGTGACGATCTGGCCGCTCGCTGGATTCCACGCCTGCGGCAGCTCTTCGAATGGCACGTAGCCCGTCCACTCGTACTCGCCGGTCCAGCCGGGCACGGGCGTGAGGCCGGTTCCCTTGGCACGGATGGGCACGCGGCCGATCATCACGAAGCCGATGTTCTCGCGGTCGGCGAACACGGCGTTCTGCGACGGATCGCTCCAGTGGCGCAGCGCCTCGCGCAGCTCGGCCGCGCTCTTGGCGCGGTTCATCAAGGACAGCGCCCATGGGCCGTGGCTGGGCTCGAGCGCGGTCCAGCGCAGCGCGACCGCGGGGCCAGGCTTTCCAGGTCCGCCGGCCATCACCGGGCCGTGACGGGTGATGCGCACTTCTTCCACGACGTCCGAGCCGCCCTTCACGCGGATGACCTCGCGGATGACGCGCACCGGCTCGTTCTCGCCGCGGAACTCGACCGCGTCGCGGCCGATGAACTTCTCCAGATAGAGGTCCTGCACGTCGGCGCCGCTGTTGGTAAAGCCCCAGGCCACGTGGCGGTTGTGGCCGAGGATCACCGCGGGCGTGCCGGGCAGGGTGACGCCGAAGACGTCGAGCTCCGGCTCCTTCGCGCCCTCGGCCTGCGCGTGCAGGTGCGCCTCGTACCAGATGCTCGGCGCGGTGAGCACGAGGTGCGGATCGTTGCAGAGCAAGGGCGCGCCGCTCGCGGTCCGCGAGCCCGCCAGCACCCAGTTGTTGCTCGCGCCGGATTGGCCCAGCGGCAAGAAGCTGCGCGCGGCGTCGTAGAGCCGCGTGAGCTCCTGCATCGACTCCTTCGCCACCGCGCCCGGCGGAATCGAGACCGTGTGCCCCGCGGGATACGACGGCTCGAAGTTCGGCGCGCGCTCGACGCCGACCTTCTCGATCAAGCGACCGCGGTACGCCTCGGCCTCGGAATTCGTCGCGAGGTTCAACGCCATCACCTTGCCCCAGGCGAGCGTGTCGAGCGGCGTCCACGGCTCCCAGGTGATGCCGAGGATTCGGAACTCGAGCGGGCGGCGATCGCTCAGCGCTTCAGCCGCCGCGTTCACGCCGCGTGCGTAGGCCTCGAGGAGCGCCCGCTCCTCTGGGAAGCACTGCGCGAGCTCCGCCTCGGCCGCGCGGCGCAAACCAATCCGACGCAAGAAGCGATCGGCGTCGAGCGCCAGCGGGCCCACCATCTCCGCGAGCCGGCCGCTCGCCACGCGGCGATTGAGCTCGAGCTGAAAGAGTCGATCCTGCGCGTGGCAGTAGCCGAGCGCCGCGCAGACGTCGGCCATGTTCCGGCCGCGAACGTGCGGTACGCCGAAGCGGTCGCGGGTGATCTCCACGGGCGCCGAGAGCCCTGGCAGCACGAACGTCCCGCGCGTAGGCGGCACGGCCTGGAAGCGAACCCACCACACCGCCGCGGCAATCGCCGCCAGCACCAGAACCACCAGGAGCCAGGCCATCGCATCCCCTCCACGCGCGGTTGTACGCTCGGACGCCGAGGCTGTCATGCGCATCGTGCTCAGCGGGTTCGAGCCCTTCGGCGGGCGTGCGGTCAACCGCAGCGCGACCGCGGCGGAGCGGCTCGCGGAGCGATGGCCCGGTGAGCTCGAGCTGGTGACGCTGCCGGTGCGCTTCGCGACGCTGCCCGAGGCCATCGAGCGCGTGGCGGTGACGACGCCGGACTTCTGGCTGATGTTGGGCGAGGCTTCGAGCGCGAGCGGGCTGCGGCTCGAGTCCACGGCCGCGAACGAGATCTCCGCGCGCATTCCCGACAACGACGGCGCGCAGCCGCAAGGCCATCCCATCGCGCCCGGCGGGAAGGTGCTGCAGACTGCGCTTTCCATCGACGCGCTCGTGCGCGAGCTCACCAAGCTCGAGGTGCCGGTCGAGCGCTCCGACGACGCAGGGCGCTTCGCGTGCAACGCGGCCTACTACCTGGCGCTCGCGAAGCTCGGGGCGAACCGCGTGCTCTTCGTGCACGTTCCCGACGACGCGACCAAGCTCAGCGGCGAGCAGGTCTTGCGTGGCCTGTTCGGCGTGCTCGAGTTCGTGTTCCCGCGCGCGCCGGCTTCAACCTGAACGTGCGGGTGAGCGTCGACTCGAGCTCGCTGACGCGCTGGAACATGCCGAGCGCGATGGGCGGCCCGAGCTTCTTCACCGACGGCCGCGGGAAGCGCTTGGCCACCACGCGCACCGGCCCGCTGGGCGCGCTCGACTTCAGCCCGTACACGAAGATTCGCTCCTCGCGAAAGTGGGGCACGCTCTTGAACCACGCGCCCTTCGCGGGTTTGCCGCGCACGTCCTTCTCGGTCGGCGGCTCACGGCCGATCCAATCGACGACGTCCACGATGGGATAGCGGCCGCCTTTGTCCTGCGTGATCTCGTTCACCACCAGCGCCACCCATGCGCCGGTCGACAGCCGATAGCCGACCAGATCGCCCACTTCGAGATCCGTCTCCGCCAGCACGCGCTTCGGGATTCGCTTGGGCTTCGGCGGCGGCTTGCGCAGCTTGGCCGCGAGCGCGTTCAGCGCGCGTCGCCGCGCGGGCGCCAGCTTGGGCGCTTCCTGCTCCCAGTGCGCGAGGTCCGCGCCGGCGTCGATGAGCTTCAGCGCGCGCTGGAAGAGCGCCGCGTCCGGCCGGCCCAGGTCCCACCCGGTGGCCGCGAGCGCGAGGATCACGATCGGTCCGTCCTCGGGATCCCGGAGCGCGTCATTCCACTCTGCGAGGAGCTGCTTGATCGCGCGCGCGGGCGGCACACCTTCCCCGAGCAGATCGCGCAGCTGCCCGCGCAGATCACTCGCGAGATCGCCGTCGAAGATGTCTGCGCCCCAGGTGCCCACGGCTCAGAAGTGTGTGGCCACGCGGGCCCAGGCCTGGATGCTGTAGTGAGCGCCGGCGTTCAGCGCGTAGTAGCCCACGAACTCGCCGGTGAGCCCCACCGACCAGTCTGGGTTGATGAAGTAGTCGAAGCCCACCATCGGCCCCAGGCCCACGTAGTTGTCGGAGGCCACGGTTCCCGCGGTCACGCCGTCCGAGTCGAACGAGTGCATGTACTCCAGGCTCAAGCCCACCCAGGGTCGGAAGTAGTCCTGCGAGAGGTAGTACCGGAAGAACGCCGCCGGGTAGAGCATGATGATCTGCGACGTCGACTCTTTGTCCTGCTGAATGGCGAAGCCGAAGCGCAGGCCCACGTCGAAGCCGTTCTCGATGTAGAGCGTGGCATCCAGCGCGAGCGCTGGCGGCAAGATCGCATCTCCGAAGCCGATGTCGTTCTGCAGGTGGATGTAGCCCACCTCGAGCCCGATGCTGTGGTTCTGGAACTGCGCGTGGGCGGGCCTGGCCACGGCGAGACCGGCAAAGACGACCGCCACCCCCACCAGCGTACGCATCGGCGACATGGCGAGAGTCTAGGAGGCTCGCGCGCGCGGTGTCGAACAATCTCGGTGTCAGCGAAACGCGCCCTCGCGCGTTGATTGACACCCTCCGCACCACGTCCCTACCATCCACGCAACCATGCGCCTGCGCCTGATTTTGCTGGGCCTTCTGCCTCTCGCCAGCCTCGCTTGCAAGACGGCTGCGCCCATCCACCCCCGCGCCATCGAGCACAACCAGTACTGCGCGCAGTACATCGCCCAGGGCGATCTCGAGAAGGCCGAGACCCGCTGCAACCTGGCGCTCGAGTTCAACCCCGACTACCCCGAGCCGTACTGCAACCTCGGGCTCATCGCGCTCAAGCGGAACCAGCTCGACAAGGCCAAGGACTACTTCATCGAGGCCATCCACCTGAACCAGGACTTCGCCGAGGCGCACAACGATCTCGGGTTCGTGTTCCTGCAGCAGGAGAGCTTCGGCAAGGCGCACGACGAGTTCCAGCGCGCGCTCAAGGTGAACCCGGACTACGTGGAGGCCCGCTACAACCTCGCGCTCACCTTCTTGAAGCTGAAGAAGTACCCCGAGGCGCGCAAGGCGTACGAAGAGCTCATCGAGAGCAACCCCAACGTGGCGGATCCGCACCACGACCTGTGCGCGCTCGACATCGACGAGGGCGAATACGACACAGCCATTCAAGAGTGTCAGGCCGCCATCCGGCTCGATCCCAAGTACGTCTCGGCGTACTTCGAGCTCGGCAACGCGTACATGAAGGGCGGCAAGTTCTGTGAGGCGCAGGAGGCCTATAAAGACTGCATCGGCGTGGATCAGAACAACGCCGAGTGCCGGAACAACATCACAATCGCCACCCGCAAGTGCGCGCTGCTGGATCCGAACCTCAAAGATTTGAAGAACTCGCCTGCGCCGGGCACCGACGCCGCCGTCTCGGGTGATCCGTCGGACGAGTTCTACAAGAAGGGCATGTCGCAGGTGAACGCCGGCCTGCTGAACGAGGCGCGCCGGAGCTTCAACAAGTGCGTGCGCAAGAACCCGCAGTACGCGCTTTGCTATTATCAATTGTATAAATTGGATGTTGCCGTCCAGGACAACGGCGCCGCGCAGGATGACTGCAAGAAGCTGCTCAAGAACAGCGGCGACGAGCAGGCGCACGAGCGCGACGAGTGCAAGAACTTCCTCTCGACCGACGGGCAGCAGTAGTCGTTCGCGACGCCTGAGGCCGGAGCCTTCCCACCCATGCCCATTCGCCTGCAGGTCACGGCCAATGCGGCCAGCGCCGACGGACAGAAGCCGCCGCCGCAGGAGCTGAAGCTCGACGGCGACGCCATCGTCATCGGCCGCGACAAGGGCTCCACGGTGGTGCTCGCGGAGCCCTCTGTCTCACGCTCGCACGCGAAGATCACCCGCGAGGGCTCGCTCTACTTTGTCGAGGATGTGGGCTCCGCGTTTGGCACGCGGGTGAACGGCGGGCTCTTGCCCAAGGGCGAAAAGCGGCTCTTGCGCAACGGCGACGTGATCGCGGTCGGTACTTTTGATCTCGCGTTTACCCGCTTGCTCGAAGTCACCAATGTCGAAGGTGAGGGCGCCGAGAAGACCTCGGCCATGGCGCGCGCCGTCATGAAAGACGTGATGCGCGGGCTGTCGAGCAGCAACTCGCCGTATCTCGTCGTGCTCAACGGCCCGCACAAGGACGACAAGCACGAGGTGAACGAGGCCCGCGAGCTCAGCGTGGGCCGCGCCGACGACTGCGACATCATCTTCGCCGACGACCTCACCAGCCGGAAGCACGCCAAGATCCGCCGCGACTGGTCGGGCACGCACGTGGAGGACCTGGGCAGCCGCAACGGCGTGAAGGTGAACAAGAAGCTCATCAAGGGCCCCACCACGCTCAAAGACCGCGACGAGGTGGAGATCGGCGGCACGCGCATGCTCTTCGTGGATCCGTCGGAGATCCGCGAGACGCCCTTCGTGCCGCCGCAGACCGACCCGGGCCTCCAGCCGAAGGAAGAGCCGCCGCCGCCGCGCGTGCCCAAGCGGCCGAAGACGGGCGCGGAGCCCAAGGCTGAGCCGCCGAAGGAAGAGGCCAAGCCGCCCGAGCCTGAGCCGCCGCCGCCCGAGCCGGAACCGGAGCCCGAACCCGAGCCGGAGCCTGAACCCGAGCCGGAGCCCGAGGACGAAGCGCCAGCGGGAAACGCGCTGGACCGGCTCCGCTCGCGGTTGCCGCCCGTGCCGACGGACGCGGATTCGATCAAGCGGTTCGTGCCGCTGCTGATCGTCGGCGGGATTGTGATCGCGGCGATCGTGGCGCTGGTGGTGTTGTTCCTGGGGTGAGTCGACGCGCGACTACTCCTCGTCGCTCGCCGCGCCCGCCCGCCAATTCCGCAGCGGCCCCAAGTCCAGCTTGCCCTGCTCGAGCACCATCCGCGCGAGCGCGTCGCCGACCTTCGCCAGCGCCGCCAGCTGCCGCAAGCGCGCCAGCTTCACCTTGTGCGCCCGCGACGCGCCCTTGGCCTTCGCCAGCGGCTCCACCAAGCGCTTCGCGCGATCGAACGCGGCCTGGGCCCTCTCGATCTGCCGCAGCTCCCGCTCGCGCCAGACGTGCGTCACCATCTTCCAGATGTCGGTCTCGGCGGCGAAGAAGTCGCGCCGCTCGCCGGGCTTGCGGAGGCGATGAACCACGCCCCACTGCTCGAGCTCGGCCAACGTCATGCTCGCCGCGCCCGCGGAGAGCTGCAGCCGGTCGCAGATGTCCTGGGCGGCCAGGGCGTCGTCGCTCAAGTAGAGCAGGGTCCAGATGCGGCCCATCTGCCGCTTGAAGCCCCAGAACTCGATCAGCCCGCCAATGGCCTCTGCGGCCAACAGCTCGGCTTCGGCCGAGGGCTCGAGCTCCCCGGTCCGCGATTCGTCACCGCTTCGCGCCATGCGCGCGAGTTTATGCGGAACGCTCCACCGCGGCGCGCGAAAGCGCCTCGAGCGCGACCCGAATCGGACTTTCAGGGAGTTCACGGAGTGCGGCGAGCGCGCGCTCGAGCCGCTCGTTCACCTCACGACGCACCTGCGCGCCCACGCCGGTGGCCTGGAGCGCCTTGCCCAATGCCTCGGGCGCATCGCACGCGGCGACCTGGGGGCGCAGCTCGGGCCGGGCCTCGAGGGCGCGGAGCACGGGGAGCGTGAGCTTTCCCTCGGCGAGGTCGCGCATCACGCTCTTGCCGGCCACCTCGGGCTTGCCCTCGAAGTCGATGAGGTCGTCGACGACCTGGAACGCGGTGCCCAGCTCGGTGGCGAAGCGCGCGGCCGACTTGGCCTGCTCGGCCGTCGCCCCGCCCGCGAGCGCGCCCTGCTCGGCGCAGAACTCGAAGAGCGAGGCGGTCTTGCCGGACACGACCTCCCAGTAGTCGTGCTCGCGCGCCGAGATCTGCCCGCGCAGCGCGAGCTGGTGGATCTCCGCGGCCACCATGCGCTCCATGACCTTGAGCAGCGCGTCGGCGCTGTCGGGGCGCGCGCTGGCCCGGGCCAGGAGCAGGGCCTGCACGAGCAAGAAGTCGCCGGCGAGGACGCTCACCGCGTTGCCCCAGATCACGCGCGCGGCGGGCTGGTGGCGCCGCTCTTCGCCCATGTCGATGACGTCGTCGTGGAGCAGGGTGGCGGAGTGGGTGAGCTCGGCCACGGCGGCCAGCTCGGCCAGGCCGCGCGGCTCTTCGCCGAACGCCCGCGCGCAGAGGAAGAGCACCATGGGGCGCAGCCGCTTGCCGCCCGCGGCGAGCAGGTGGCCGGCGGCGCGCGCGGCGTTGCCCGGGGCCTGCTTGGCGAGCCCCAGGAGCATCTTCTCCAGCACCTGCAGCTCGGGAACCAGGGCCCGCCCATCGGCGAGGCGCACCGGGCCGTCGACGCCCTCGCGCTCCGCCACTTCCAGGACTTCGGCGTACCGCGTCGCAGCCTGCATGGCGGGCTCCTGAAGATTCAAAACGTTCTGAAACATCATAGCGGCCAGAGGGAGGGGCTTCAAGCCAAACCCCGATCCCTCGCCTTCCGAAACCCCAACCCCCGACCCCTCGGGGAAGGGGAGTCCAAGTGGGAACCGTCGAACGAGCCACCAGCCACCAGCCACCGCAGTTCCTTGAAGCTGCCGATGGCGCGTGGTAGCTGAAACCCCGTGCGCCTCGCCTTCTTCATCGCGGCCCTGACTCTGGCCCCCGCGCTCGCGCGCGCCCAGGCCGCCGCCGGCTACGTGGGCAGCGAGGCCTGCAAGACCTGCCACGAAGAGGCATACGAGGCCTGGCGCGCCGGTCCGCACGCCCGCGCCATGACCTCGCTCACCGGCAAGTCCGCCCACGATGGCCGCTGCCTCAGCTGCCACGCGCCTGCGCAGGACAAGGGCGTCGGCGCCGTCGGCTGCGAGAGCTGCCACGGCCCCGGCCAGTTCTACTCCCCGCGCTACGTGATGAAGGACGCCGAGCTCGCCCGCGCCGTCGGCCTCGAGGATCCGGGCGAGAAGAGCTGCCGCGTGTGCCACGACGCGAGCTCGCCGTCGCTCAAGCCCTTCGACTTCAAGCAGAAGCTCCCGCTCATCGACCACTGGTCGGCCGCGCAACAGAAGAAGAAGCAGGCCAGCCTCGAGGAGCACCGGCGCATCGAGCAGGCGCTCTCCGCGTTGGAGCCCAAGCGAGCCAACGTGCAGGCCCGCCGCTAGGAATCAGGCGACCCGCTGCGGGTTGTGCGGGTTCCGGGAAGTCCCATGGCCGTCGCCCAGAGCCCAGCGCTGCCCGCGCCCTCGCGCATCGCCGCCCGCCGCGACGTGGTGGAGTGGATCTGGGAGACCGGCGCGTCCCTCAAGCCCACCATCCCGATCCTGATTCTCGTGGCCCTCGCCTGCGTGCTGGGCACGTTCGCGAATCCCGACAACGCGTCGCTGAACGACATCGCCGTGGCGCTCGCCAAGCAGCAGGGCACCTTCATGGGCCTGCTCTGGCGCACCGGGCTGTACTCGTTCTTCGAGCTGAACGACCTGTTCCACTCCTGGTGGTTCCTGCTCTTGCTGGTGCTGCTCTCGCTGAACCTCACGGCGTGCACCATCGACCGGCTGCCGCGCATCTACACCATCGCCCTCAAGCCGCACCGGCAGCTCGACGATTCCGTGCTCCGCGGGCTGCGCCACAAGCTGAAGCTGCCCTTCGCAGGCGACCCGGCGCAGGAGGCGGCGCGGCTGGCCGCGGCTTTCAAGGTTCGCGGCTTCGAGGCCACGCCGGTGAAGGGCGAGGACGGGGCGTACTACCTCTTCGGCGAGCGCGGCCGCTTCTCGCGCTTCGGCGTGTACGTGGTGCACGCGGCGCTCTTGTGCATCCTCGGCGGCGGCATCGCCGGGCGCTTCTGGGGCTACGAGGGCACGATCAACGTGTTCCAGGACAAGGGCACGTTCGACTTCGTCTTCCTCAAGAACGGCGACGGCGCGATGTACAAGCACGAGCTGCCCGTCGCGGTGCGCGTCACCGACTTCCGCCACACCACCTACAAAGACGGCTCCGACAAGGGCTTCGAGAGCGACCTTCAGGTCCTGGGCAAGGACGGCGCGGTGGTTCACGCGCAGACCATCTCCGTGGGCCACCCCATGAAGTGGGCGGGCTGGACCTTCTACCAGGCCAGCTACCAGGCCGCGCAGGACCGCTCGAGCGCCAAGGTGACGGTCGTCGACAAGGTCTCTGGCGCGCGCACCGAGTTCAAGGTGCGCCCCGACGATCAATTCGGCCTCAACGCGGACATCAAGTACCGCGTGGTCGACTACCAGCCCGACTTCTCGGGGCTGGGGCCCGCGGTGCACGTGCAGCGTCAGGCGGCGCCGGCGCAGGGCGGCGAGAGCGACTTCTGGGTCTTCCAGAACAACCCCGCCTTCGACCGCGTGAACCGCGAGGACCGCTACGCGCTCGAGTTCGGCGGCATCCAGCAGATGTACTTCACCGGCCTCCAGGTGGCGCGCGACCCGGGCGCGGCGATCGTATTCAGCGGCTGCATCTTGATGTTCTTCGGCCTCTTCGTGGCCTTCTACACCTCGCACCGGCGGCTCTGGGCGAAGGTGACCGCGGGCGAGGTGCTGGTCGCGGGCGCGGCGCACAAGAACCACTTCGCGTTCGCCAACGTCTTCGAGTCGCTGGAGCAGGCCGTGCGCGGCGCCGCGGCAACCAAGCCCGCCTGACGCAGGAACGAGGGGACACGCGTGGAGATCAAGGTTCCGACGGCGGACTTCCTCACCACCGCCACTGGCCCCGAGGGCTGGCCCAAGACGCAGCTCCCCGAGTTCGCGTTCGTGGGCCGCTCCAACGTGGGCAAGAGCTCGCTCATCAATGCGCTCACGCGGCGGCGCAAGCTGGTGCGCGTGTCGAACACGCCGGGGCGCACCCGCGCGCTGAACTTCTTCGAGGTCCACGTGCTGGACCACAAGCGCGAGCACAAGAGCGTGCTCTGCGACCTGCCGGGCTACGGCTTTGCGAAGGTGAGCAAGTCCGAGAAGGCGCAGTGGCAGGGGATCATCGAGGGCTACCTCACCGGACGCGAGGGCCTGCGCGCGGTGGTGCAGCTCATCGATGCCGAGGTGGGGCCGAGCGAGCAGGACGCGCAGATGCTGGAGTTCCTGCGTGGGGCGGGACGGCCGGTGGTCATCGCGGCGACCAAGCTGGACCGGCTCAACAAGGCCAAGCGCATCCCCGCGCTGCGAGCGGCTGCGGTCGAGCTGCGGCTGCCGGAGACCGACGTGCTGGGTGTGTCGAGCACCGAGGAGCTCGGGATGGACGAGCTCTGGCGGAAGCTGTTCGCGCTCGAGAAGCCATAGGATGCGAAGCTTCCCTCAGACGCGCGGACGCGCGCGAGCCCGGGAACGGGGAGCCGGGAGCGGGGAGCGGGCCAGGCGCCAATCGGACCAGCCACCAGCCATCAGCGACCGGCCACGGCTTTTCGACGTTTGACTCGGTGTAGGCCGGAGCCTAGATTGCCGCGCCTCTGAGACCCGCTTTCCGGGTCCCTCGCCCCGGCGCAAGCAGCACCGCGCGACCGATGCCGGGCCGAAAATCCTCGGTCGCGATGCGATCCACAATGCCCGACGAGCGCCCCGTTTCTCCTCCCGAGTCGTCGTCCCCCGCCAGCCCGCCTGCAGAGCCGCCGAGCCCGGTGGAGCGCTACAGCCACGGTGACCCCGGCTTCCTCGCCGAGGCCATGCTCGCTCCCGGCGAGCGCGAACCCGACATCGCCCCCGATGAGCTCGACGCCGAGGCCCTCAAGGTCATCCGCGGCCTGCGCACCGAGGGCTTTCAGGCCTACCTGGTCGGCGGCTGCGTGCGCGACCTGCTCGTGGGCCTGACGCCGAAAGACTTCGACATCGCCACCTCCGCGCACCCGGGCGAGATGCGCGCGCTCTTCCGCAACTGCCGGCTCATCGGCAGGCGGTTCCGGCTGGCGCACGTGTACTTCCGCGGCGGCAAGATCATCGAGGTGGCCACCTTCCGGAAGAGCCCGCGCCCCAACGAGCAGGCCGAGGCCGACGCCGAAGCGGCGCAGCAGGCCGCGGCCCACCTCGAGGCCGAGGCGCGCGGCGCCGAGCCGCACGACGAGCTGGAGGTGCCGGAAGTCGAGGCCGAGCCCGAGGTCGAAGCCGAGGTGGAGGCCGAGGTCTCGGCCGACCTGCTCATCACCGAGGACAACACCTTCGGCACCGCCGAGGAGGACGCGCGCCGCCGCGACTTCACCGTCAACGGCCTCTTCTACGACGTGACCCTGGGCCGGGTGCTCGACTACGTGGGCGGCCTGCGCGACCTGCGCCGCGGCCAGATCCGCACCATCGGCGATCCCGAGGTCCGCATGCGCGAAGACCCCGTGCGCCTGCTGCGCGCGGTGCGCTTCGCCTGCAAGCTCGGCTTCGACATCGAGCCCAACACCTACGCCGCCTGCGAGGGCTCGGTGGAGGATCTGTCGCGCTGCGCCGCGCCGCGCCTGCTCGAGGAGATCTTCAAGATCTTGCGCGCGGGCTCGTCGGCGCCGAGCTTCGAGCTGCTCGACGCGCTCGCGGCCACGCCGGTGCTGCTCCCCGCATTGCACGCGGCCATGAAGGCCGGCGGCCCGGAGCTGGTGGCCGAGCGCCAGAAGCTGCTGACGCAGGTGGATCTGCGGCTGCAGGACGGCCAGTCGCTCGACGACGCGCTGCTCTTCGCGGCGCTGCTCGAGCCCATCTCGCGGCGCCAGGCCGTGAACGAAGAGGGGCCGGACCCCATCGATCGCCTGCTCGAGGATCTGGTGCGCGGCTCGCGGCTCCCGCGGCGCATCGCGGACCGCGTGCGGCACCTGCTCTCGGCGCAGAAGACGCTCTCCGGCGAGCGCCGCCGGCGGCGCTCGCTGGCCTCGTTCCGGCGCACGCCGTACTTCGCCGACGCGCTCACGCTCTTCGAGCTGCGCGTGGCCGCGACGGGCGAGCACGAGGAGCTCCTGGAGAAGTGGCAGTCGGGCGAGGAGCTGGAGCTGGGTGAAGGCGGCGAGGGCAGCGAGCCGGCCGAGGGCGGCGCTGGCAGCGGCGCGGATGGCGAGCGGCGCGGGCGGCGTCGTCGCCGGCGTCGCCGCGGTGGCCGCGGTGGTCAGGGGCCGGAGTCGAACGGCGCGGCGCCCGGTGGTTCGGCCGAGAGCTGAGCTTAACCGAACGGTTAAATTAGATCGGCTACGACTTCTCGACTTTGAACACCATGCTGTTCTCGTGCTGAATCCGCTCGAACCGCGTGAGCCCCGCGGCCTCGAGCCGGTGCCGCAGCTCGCGCTCGGTGAAGCTCCGGCCGAACGGCGAGAGCCGCGGCAGAAACCGCTTCGACACCACCGCCGTGGCCACGAAGCGCGCCCGCGGCGCGAGCACCCGCGCGATCTCCGCGAAGTGCCGATCGAGGTCGTCGACGAGCCCCAGCGTGCCGACCTGCAGCACGCCGCCGAGCACGCCCGCGCGGAAGGGCAGGGGCGGCACGCGGGCGCGCACGAGATCCACGTCGAGGCCGTGCTCGCGGCTCTGCGCCGCGGCCTCCTCGAGCATGGCCCGATAGCGGTCCAGCGCGAAGGTGGGACCGTGCGCCTTCTCGGCTGCGAGCCGCCGCGAGAACACCGCCGGTCCTGCATCGACATCGAGGATCGGCTGCAGCGGCCGCGCGGCCAGCAGCGAGCGGTAGAGCAGGTACTCGGAGTCGACGTCGGGCGCCGGCGCGCCGAGCTGCGCGGCGATGTGCGGACGCAGGCCCTTCTCGAACTGCCGCGCCACCAGATCCGTCTCCAGCAGGCGCTCCAGGCCCTTGGGCGGCGCGTTGCCCAGGAAGTCGGCCACGCCGTCGACCACCGCGAAGGTCGCGCCACAGCTGCGACAGGTCAGCGGCCCGAAGTGGATCTCCACCGCCGGCGACTCCACCCGCAGGCCGCCCTTCTGGCAGCGCGGACAGAGCAGCAGGTCGAGCGAGTCCTTTCTCATCGCCGCGGATAGCTACCACGCCCTGCCGGCGAGGGCTTCGATTTCGCGGCGCGTCCGCAGCGACGAGGGCATACTCCGCGCGGAACTTGGAGCTCCGCCATGTCCAGCCCGCTCGCGAACGGCGCCCGCGCCCCCGAATTTGCGCTCCCCAACCAGGACGGCCAGAGCGTCACGCTCGCCAGCCTGCTCGGCAAGGGCCCGGTGGTCGTCTACTTCTACCCGAAGGACGAGACGCCCGGCTGCACCGCCGAGGCCTGCGCCTTCCGCGACAACTACGACGTCTTCCAGCAGGCCGGCGCGTCGGTCGTGGGCATCAGCGACGACACGGTGGAGTCGCACCGCGGCTTCGCCACGCACCACGGGCTGCCCTTCGTGCTCCTCGCCGACACCGAGGGCAAGGTGCGCAACGCGTTCGGGGTTCCGCGCGCATTCCTGGGGCTGGCGCCGGGGCGCATGACCTTCGTGCTCGACAAGGACGGCACGGTTCGCCACAGCTTCAACTCGTCGATCAACATGAAGAAGCACGTGACCGAAGCGATCGAGGTGGTGAAGAAGCTCGCGCAGGGCTGATATATCCCGCGCATGTACCGCCGCTACACCATCCATCGCGACGGCGACCTGCTCGTCGAAGACCTCGACGCCACCGGCAAGCCCGTCGACGCCGAGCCTGTTCCGCCCGAGGACCGGCTGCCCTTCGAGCTCACCGTGCTCGCCCCCGACGGCAAGCTCGCGCTCGAGAAGCTGCTCGAGTTGATGGAAGCCGCGGTCGAGATCGAGAGCGGCAACCTCGAGAACTGGAAGCCCAAGGGTCCGGGCGGCTCCGGCGGCGCTCCGCCGAGCGGCGGCAAGCTGCCCGTGCTGAGCTGACCCTACGGCGCGCCGCAGCTCAACCAAGTGGTTACAGCGCTGATCTCCTGCGCGCTCACGCCGCCGCTCGGTGGCATCGAGCCGCTCTCGAGCCGCGAGGTGATCGCCGAGGCGTTGCTCTTCACGCCGCTCTGCGAGCCCGCGAAGCTGTGGCAGCTCGCGCAGGTGTTCGCGAAGAAGCTCTGCATCGTGGTCGCCCAGGTGTCGGGCGTGCAGCTCGCGCCGGTGGTGGTGCCGCCGCCCGTCGAGGTGGACGAGGTCGAGGACGTCCCGGTCGACGAGCTGCTGCTCGAGGTGCTTCCCGTGCTGCCTTGACCGCCGCTGGTGCTGCTGGTGGAAGTGGACGTCGACGTCGACGTCGACGTGGAAGTGGCCGTGGCCGTGGACGCGCGGCCGCCCGTGGTCGAACCGCTCGTGACGACCGGCGTGGCCGCGCACGTGCCCGAGCTGGGATAGCAGCCGGTGTGGCCTGCGGGGTCGAGCGTGAAGCACGTCTCGCCCGCGGCGCAGCTGCCGTCGCTCGCGCACGGCACGGTGCAGAAGCTCCTCCCGCTCGCGTCCTCGCTCGCGCAGAAGCTGGCCGCGCCGCAGTCCGAGTCAGAGCCGCACGGTGAGCACAACGGCACGACGCGCGCGTCGCTCGGGCCCGCGTCCGCGTCGGAGGGATACTTCGCACCGCAGCCGCACACCGAAATCGCCAGCACCAGGGTCCACGCGCGCATTCGCACCTCGTGCGAGGCCGCTGTGCAGTGGCCGTGCCAGGGTGCAACGCGCCGTGTCGACGACGCGAAGCGAGGCGCGGGCGCTACAGGTTGTGGTCTCTCAGCTCCAAGCGAGCATGCGCTCGAGCGGCGCCAGCGCCTCGAGCCGCGTCTGCTCGGGCAGGGTGATCTCCGGCTTCTTGTCGCGCATGCAGAGGTAGAGCTTCTCCAGCGTGTTCAGCTTCATGTACGGACACTCGTTGCACGCGCAGTTCGCGTCCGGCGGCGCGGGGATGAACTCCTTGTCCGGCGCCTGCTTCTTCATCTGGTGGATGATCCCCGCCTCGGTGACCACGATGAACTGCTTGAGCGGGGTCTTGAGCGCGTACTCGAGGATGCCCTTGGTCGAGCCGATGTAGTCGGCGAGCGCGAGCACGCGCTCCTCGCACTCTGGATGCGCGAGCACCTTCGCCTCGGGGTAGCGCACCTTGAGCTGCTGCAGCTTCTTCTCGGAGAAGATCTCGTGCACCTGGCAGCTGCCCGGCCAGAGCACCATCTCGCGGCCGGTCTGCTTCATCACGTAGCGGCCGAGGTGCTGATCCGGCGCGAAGATGATTTTCTTGTCGGCCGGAATGCGCGAGACGATCTTCGCCGCGTTCGACGAGGTGCAGATCACGTCGCTCATGGCCTTCACCGCGGCCGAGCAGTTCACGTAGCTGACCACGAAGTGATCTGGGTGCAGCTTCTTGAAGAGCGAGAACTTGTCGGCGGGGCAGCGGTCGGCGAGCGAGCAGCCGGCGTTGAGGTCCGGCAAGAGCACCAGCTTCTCGGGGTTCAAGATCTTGGCCGTCTCCGCCATGAAGTGCACGCCCGCGAAGACGATCACGTCGGCCTTCGTCGACTTGGCTTGCTGCGCGAGCTGCAGCGAGTCGCCCACGAAGTCGGCCAGGTCCTGGATGTCGCCCTCCTGGTAGTAGTGCGCCAGGATCACCGCGTTGAGCTCGCGCTTGAGGCGGAGGATCTCCTTCTCCAGATCCAGGGTGCTGTCGAGGGCGGCCGTCATGGTCCAATCCTAACGTGACGGGCGCCTGATCGCCTGGGGCAAGCAGTTAGGTGGCGGCCCGATCGCCCCTATACTGGGGTGGTCATGTCCGACGACCGGTTCGCGGTCCAGCGCACGCAGGTCACGAGCGTAGGCCGGCTGCGCACTGCGCTGATGCTCACGGACATCGTCGGCTACTCGCGCCGCATGCACGCGGACGAGGCCCGCGCCGTCCGCGAGCTGCGCAAGCACAACGAGGTCATCCGCGATCTCCTCGAGGCCCACCACGGCCGCGAGGTGAAGACGATGGGTGACGCGTTCCTCGCCGAGTTCGCCGTCACCGACGATGCGCTCCGCTGCGCGCTCGCCATCCACCGCAAGATGGAGGAGGTCTTCAACGACGAGGATCCGCTGCGCGTCCGCATCGGCCTGCACATCGCCGAGGTGGAGGCCATCGGCCCCGACGTCATTGGCGACGGGGTGAACATCCTCTCGCGCATCGAGCCCCAGGCCGATCCGGGCGGCATCTGCGCGTCGAAGGAGTTCGTGGGCGAGCTCAAGGCTGCGGAGGTGCTCTTCACCGCCATGGGGCCGGTGGAGATGAAGAACATCGCCAAGCCGGTGGAGCTCATGCGCTGGCCCGCGCAGGTGAACGAGCTCGAGGAGCTGCCGGCCACGCGCGTGGTGAAGCGCACCATGAACTCGCTGCCGTCGGTGCCGGCGGCGAGCATCGCCGCTGCCGCGAACATGCCTCGCCAGGCGCCCGAGGAGGGCGACGAGAAGACGCAGATGGTCAGCGAGTCGCAGCGGCCGGCGCTCAATGAAGCCATGTTCGTGCCGGCGGCGCTCTCGGATCAGCCCACGCCCACGCGCGCGAGCGCGCTCACCGCGCTCCAGGACGCGCTGCCGGATCCGAACACGACCACCACCTCGGCGCGGCCGATTTCGCGCTCCGGGCCCAACTCGGCGCGGCCGCTCTCGCGAAGCTCGGGCATCTTCGTGCCGCCGCACGTGGAGCCCGAGGACGCCACCAAGGTGCTGCGCGCCGCCGAGGAGACCCGCGACGCGCTCGGCATTCCGGTTCACGGCGACGAGCAGACCGTGACGCGCTCAGCGGTGGGGCCAGCGAAGGACTGGGACATGCTCCTTCCGGCCCGCTCGCCCGACGCGAACCCGTCGATGCATGACGTGGGCGGGGTGGTGCTGCCGCCCATCACGCGCTCAAAGGGCGCGGTGATTGCCCTCGGCGCGGTGGCGGGTGGCGCCGTCGCCATGACGTTGGTGGTGATCATCTGGATGGTCACCCGGCCGGCGCCCGTGCCCGAGCAGGCGGTGGTCAAGGTCGTCGCGCCGCAGCCCGTGGCGCCCGTGGCTCCGCCCACGCCGCCTCCGCCCGCGCCGGTGGCCGCGCCCACGCCGCCTCCGCCTGCGCCGGTGGCCGAGCCTGCGCCCGCGCCGATGACGCTGCAGCAGCAGGTGATCGCTGCCGTCGAGAAGATCCAGCACAGCAGGCAGAAGCCGAAGCAGAGGAAGGCGCTCCTGCAGAAGCTCGACAAACTTAACAAGAGTGTTACGCGAGCGAAGAAGGCCAAGGACAAGAAGAAGGCCGAGAGTGCGCTGCGGGCGTTCCTGAAGAAGAACAAGCTGAACTGATCCATGACCTCCATGCGCGCAGTCTGGGTCGAGCACCCTGGCGGCCTCGACGCCCTCGTCGACGCCCACTTGCCCGTGCCCGAGCCCAAGCCCGGTGAAGTCCGCGTGCGCGTGGCCTTTGCGGGCTTCAATCCCGTCGACGCCGCTTGGCGCCGCGGCCTGCACAAGCCGCCGCTGCCCGGCGTGCTCGGTCGCGACTTCAGCGGTCATGTCGACGCGCCGGGCGAGGGCGTCTCGGGTTTTCGCGAGGGCGATCGGGTGCTGGGCTACGCGGCCGCGTCGAGCAATGGCACGTATGCCGAGTACGTCTGCGTGCCGCAGGAGCTTCTCGCGCACGCGCCGCACGACCTCGCGATGGCGCTCGCGGGTGCGCTGCCGGTCGCGGGTCTCACGGCAGCGATGATCCTCGAGCAGGATCGCCCGCGCGAAGGCGAGCGCATCCTCGTCACCGGTGCCGCGGGCGCCGTGGGCACCGTGCTGGATCACCTGGCGCGCGCCACAAAGGTCGAGCTCACCGCGGCCACCACGACCGAAGCCGGACGCGCGTACCTCGCCAAGTGCCAGGCCGTGCCCGTGGACCGCATCGTCGTGCTCGCGGAAGGGCGAAGCGAGATCGCCCCCGGTCGCTTCGACGCCGCTTACGATCTCGCCGGTGGCCGTCAGAAGCTGCTCGCGTTCCAGGCCGTTCGAGCGGGCGGACGCGTGGTGAGCATCGTCGAAGAGCCCGCCGACTTCGCGCTGCCCATCTGGGACGAGCGCGAGAGCCCGCTCGTGAACCGCTCGCTGGGCTTTCGCTTCGTGCAGCTCGGCGCGCTGATTCGGCATTCGCCGCGCGCGGCCTGGCGCTGGTACGGCGAGACGCTCTCTCGGCTCGCGTCGAATCCGCCGGATGCGCTCGCGGTCGAGGTGCTCGGTTCGCTCTCGGCCGCGACGGCGCGCAAGGCCCACCAGCTCCTCGAGGCACGTCAGGCTGCGGGCAAGCTGGTGATGCGCGTGGCCTAGAAACACGAACGCCGCGAACCCGGAGGTCCGCGGCGCCGTGCTGTTCAGCCTTCCCGTCGACTAGGCCCGGACTTCAGGCGTCGCCGGCTTGTTCTCGGGCGCGCGCTCGCCGCCGCCCTCGCCGCCGTCGCTCGACGGGCTCGACTTGAACGGCTTGCTCTCGAGCGCCCACTCCAGCACCTGGTCCATGGTGGTGGCGTAGAGGAACTCGATCTCCTTGCGCGCCTGCTCGGGCACCTCGAGCACGTCCTTGCGGCAGCGCTCGGGGAGGATGATGCGCTTGATGCCCGCGCGGTGCGCGGCCAGCACCTTCTCCTTGATGCCGCCCACCGGCAGCACCATGCCGCGCAGCGTGGCCTCGCCGGTCATCGCCGTGTCGCCGCGGACGCGGATGCCGGTGAGCAGCGAGACGAGCGCCGTCAGGATCGTCACGCCTGCGCTCGGCCCGTCCTTCGGAATCGCTCCCGCCGGGAAGTGGATGTGGATGTCCTGCTTCTCGAGGAAGTTGGGCTGGATCCCCAGGGCGTTGGCCTTGCTGCGCACGTAGCTCAGGGCGGCCTGCGCGCTCTCCTTCATCACGTCGCCAAGCTGGCCGGTGAGGGTGAGCGAGCCCTTGCCCGTCATCTTCGTGGCTTCGATGAAGAGCAGGTCGCCACCGACGGCCGTCCACGCGAGGCCCGTCGCGACGCCGGTCACTTCCGTGCGCTCCGCGACCTCGTTGTAGAACTTGTCCGGCCCGAGGATCTCGCCGATGTCCGGCTCGTCCACGGTGCGCTTGGCGCCCTCGGCCACCTTGCCCTCGGCGACCTCCACCGCGACCGCGCGGCAGACGTCGGCGATGCGGCGCTCCAGGCTGCGCACGCCGGCCTCGCGGGTGTAGGCCACGATGAGCTTGGCGAGCGCCTTGTCGGTGAGCTCGAGCTGATCGCCCTTGAGGCCGTGCTCCTTGAGCTGCTTGGGCACCAGGTGCCGCGTGGCGATCTGCTTCTTCTCCTCGAAGGTGTAGCCCGGCAGCTCGATGATCTCCATGCGGTCGCGCAGCGGCGCCGGGATGGGGTCGAGCTGGTTCGCCGTGGCGATGAACATGATCTTCGAGAGGTCGTAGTCCACGTCGAGGTAGTGGTCGGAGAAGGTGTTGTTCTGCTCCGGGTCCAGCACCTCGAGCAGCGCCGCGCTGGGATCGCCGCGGAAGTCGGCGCCGAGCTTGTCGATCTCGTCGAGCATCATCACCGGGTTGACCGTGCCCGCCTTCTTCATCGAGCGGATCACGCGGCCGGGCAGGGCGCCCACATACGTGCGGCGGTGCCCGCGGATCTCGGCCTCGTCACGCACGCCGCCCAAGCTGAGGCGCACGAACTTGCGACCCACCGCGCGCGCCACGCTCTGACCGAGCGAGGTCTTGCCCACGCCCGGCGGACCGACCAGGCAGAGGATGGGGCCGCGCATGTCGTTCTTGAGCTTGCGGACCGCGAGGTACTCGAGGATGCGCTTCTTCACCTTCTCCAGGCCGTAGTGATCGGCCTCGAGCACGCGGCGCGCGTTGTCGATGTCGAGGTTGTCCTCGGTCTTCTTCGACCAGGGCAGGTCCGCGATCCAATCGAGGTACGTGCGCGCGACCGTGTACTCGCTGCTCTGAGCGGGGATGGTCTTGAGGCGCGCGAGCTCCTTCTGCGCGATCTTCTCCACCTCCGGAGGCAGGCCGGCCTTCTTCAGCCGCTCCGAGAGCTCGTCGAGCTCCTCCTCCTCCTCGCCGATCTCGCCCAGCTCCTCCTTGATCGCCTTGAGCTGCTGGCGCAGGTAGTACTCGCGCTGCGTCTTCGACATCTCGCCCTTCACGGCGGAGTCGATCTTGTTCGAGAGCTTGAGGATCTCGCGCTTGCGGTTGAGGAGCTCGAGCACGAGCTTCATGCGCGCCTTGAGGTCGACGGTCTCCAGCACCGCCTGCTTCTCCTCGATGGGCACGTCCACGTTGGCGGCGATGAGGTCCGCAAGGTGGCCCGGGTGCGTGATGCTCTCGACGAGCTCGGTCGCGGCCGCGGGCAGCTCGGGCATGAGCTCGATGACTTCACGCGCGAGCTTCTTGAGGTTGATGCCGAGGGCCTCGACCTCCACGTCGCCGGTGGCGCTCTTGTCCTCGACGGGCTCCACGCGAGCCTTGAGGTAGGGCGTCTCCTGCACCAGGTCGAGCACCCGGAAGCGCGCCAGGCCCTGCACGACGAGCGAGTAGTTGTCCTCGCCCATCTTCAGGAGCTTCACGATCCTGGCGACGGTACCCATGGGGTACATGTCGGCGGCGCCCGGATCTTCCTCTTCCGCGCGACGCTGGGTGACCACGCCGATCACCTGGTCATCGCGGACGGCGTCCTTGATGAGGGCGATGGTCTTCTGGCGGCCGACGGCGAGCGGCAGCACGCCACCCGGGAAGAACACCGAGTTGCGCAGCGGCAGGATGGGCAGCACCTGGGGGATGTCCTCCTTGGCGATGAGACCAGGAGGGCCCATCGTTGCGCCCGGCGGAGTACCCTTCTTCTCGGACATGTGTTGCCTCCAGCGCGCTGAACACGCCTTGCTGAGCGTAGCTTCTATAGTGGCCCGGTAGGTGCGGCGCTCAGACCGCATTCTGCCTGCTCCCGGGGCCTGCTTGCGCGCCTGGAGCGTTGGCTAACATAGCAACCACTTGCCCCCTGGCAAGCGCCAACCCCACGCGATCCCGCCCTTTCTCGACCGACCGCGGCAAACGGCCGGCCAATCCCACGCCCCAAGCAGTGCTGGATCGGCGACATCTCCGGTCCAGCTTGGCCCCAGCATGGGTCCGGTTCGGCCGTTGACAAGTGTTGGGCTGCCGATTACTTCACGGCCCAACGATTAGGCACTTAATCGTTAGGGGACCAACCACCTGGCGCTCCGAGCGCCGTGAAGGAGAAACACACCATGAAGCGCATGATGCTCGCGATGTCCCTCTTGGTCGGCGCGCCGGCCCTGGCCCACGCCTCCAGCTACGAGATCGACCCTGTCCACACCACGACCGGCTTCTCGGTCAAACACATGATGGTGGCCACGGTGCACGGTCGCTTCGAGAAGGTCTCGGGCACGGTGAGCATCGACGACGCCAACCCGGCCAACGACAAGATCAACGTGGACATCGACGCCACCAGCATCACCACCGACAACGAGAAGCGCGACGGTCACCTCAAGTCGCCCGACTTCTTCGACGTGGCCAAGTTCCCGAAGATCACCTTCGTGTCCAAGAGCGCCAAGGCGGCGGGCGCGGGCGCGGTGGACGTGACGGGCGACCTCACCATGCACGGCGTGACCAAGCCCGTGACCCTGCACGTGACCGACATCAGCCCCAATGTCGCGAGCCCGATGGACAAGAAGAACCACCGCGGCGCGTCGGCCACGGCCACCCTCAACCGCCAGGACTTCGGCGTGAAGTGGAACGCCCCCACCAGCGGCAAGGCCGGCGACGTGGTGGTGAGCGACGAGGTGAAGATCCAGATCGACGCGGAGCTCGTCGAGAAGAAGTAGCGGCTTGAAGTTGGGGCGCGGGCCGTCCAGTGGCGGTCCGTGCCCCATCCAGGCGGGCGATGAACCTCGAGCAAACGCGCTACGCTGAGGGGGCAGAACCGGAAACCGAGGCAGACGTGGGTACGCACGCCAAAGGCAAGTCGGAAGGGCGATGCATCGAGGCCTACGTGCAGTTGGTGCATGCCACCGGTGTGGTGCGTGCGCGGCTCGACAAGCTCCTGAGCGAGCACGAGCTGACCGAGAACCAGATGGGCGTGCTGGCGACGCTCATGCAGCAAGGTCCGCAGTGTCAGCGCGCGCTGGCCGAGAAGATCGCCGCGACGGGCGCGAGCGTGACGCTGCTCGTGGACCAGCTCGAGGCGCGCGGGCTGGTGCGTCGCGAGCGGAACGAGAACGATCGGCGCTTCGTGACCGTGAACCTCACCGCGGACGGAAAGCGCTTCATTGAGAAGATTTTCCCGGGGCACTCGCAGGCGATCAGCGAGAGCCTGGGCGGGCTGACCGCGAGTGAACAGGCCGAGCTCGCGCGGCTCTGCGCCAAGTTGGGGCAGCACGCCGAAGGGCTGTCACATGCCGGTGACGAGGAAGACGCTTCCTGAGCGGACGTGACGTGCGCAGAATGCGTGCATGTTTGCGCCGCTGCTCGCCATTGCACTGACCGCCGAGCCGCCGAAGCTCGTGAAGCCGGTGTCGTTGCATGCGGTGACGGCGAACTCCGTTGTTGTCGATGTCGAGTTCGACCGACCCTGCATCCCTGAAATGACGATTCGACCAGACGAGCCGATGTCGGACACGGGGATCCGAACTCGCGCGGGAACAACGGCTCGCTCGCACTGGACGTGGACCGTGAAGGTCCCATCGGGAATGGGAACGAGATTCCAACTCGAGGCGGATGGTGCTTCGGCAAGCGGGAGGATTCCACGGCTTCCCGTCGAAGGTGCCAAGACGCCCTTCACCTTCGCCGTCGTCGGCGACGCGCGCGATCACGCCAAGTGGGCCGAGCTCGCGCGCTCGATTGCCGAAAAGCAGCCACGCTTCGTGATCGACACGGGTGACAACGTCGAGAGCGACAAGCCCGCTGACTGGCGCGACTACTACGTCGCCGGCCAATCGCTCTTCGCGAACGTTCCCGTGTTCGCCGCGCGCGGCAACCACGACTCGGGCGGCACCTACGCCGAGTACAACCCCGCGCCCTCGACCGGCATCGGCCCGAGCACCTACGCGTTCACGTACGGCAACGCCGGCTTCCTCGCGCTCGACTCGAACGACGCCACCAATCCCAAGCAGCTCGACTTCGCCGCGAAGGCGCTCAACGCAATGTCCGGCGGGCCGCTCTTCGTCTTCCAGCACCACCCGCTGTACTCCTGCGGCACGCACGGAAACTCGGAGAAGATGCAGACGGCCTTTCAATCGCTCTTCGAGAAGGCGCACGTCACCGTCGACTTCGCCGGGCACGACCACGACCTCATCGAGTGGAAGCCGGTGAACGGCGTGCGCTACGTCGTGTCGGGCGGCGGCGGGACGGTCACCTATCCGCTCTTCCACTGCGACGGCCAGCCGTTCGCCAAGCAGAGCTTCGGCTTCGTGCTGGTGACGGTTGAAGGCCCCAAGGTGTCGATGAAGTTCTTCGACGAGCACGGCATCGAGTTGCACGCGACGCCGCCGTTCGACGCCCTTGGTCCGAGCGTGCCCGCGGTCGATCTGACGAAGCTGACCGCCCACTGATGCGCCGGCCAAGGGCATGACTAGGTTCGTATCGTGGTGGTGTACGCGATGCGAGATCCCAAGCTCATTCCCTTGAAGCGTCCCCGGCAGCCTGGCGGCACCGGTGACCTGGCTGATCCCACGCTGCGCAGCGAGCGCGCGCGCATTCCGAACCTGGATGCCACGCGCCGCCCGCCCGCAACGCCTCCGCCGACCTCGCCCCCTGACAGCTCGCCCACCGAGCAGTGAAGGAAGTCTGCACCATGCTCGAGAGAATGAAGCGAACCGTCCGGGCTTTTCGCGGCCAGAGGCTCGACGGCACCACCGGCCGGCCGGTCGTCCCGCCGCGGTCGAAGCTCTGCGTGCAGATGGGCGGCTTTGCGGGGCCGTTCGCCAGCCCGGGCCTGGGCATCGACGACGCGAGCGAAGAGATCTCCGGCTTCACCGTGGTGGTGATGCTGCGGTTCTAGTTAACGAAACGGTTAACCAATCGCGCGCGTGACCGGCGCGGCCGCGAGGGCCAGCGCCGCGCGAATCGCTTCCGCTGCGTCGGTTGGCCCGAGGCTCGTGCCACCGGCTGCGCGCCGCAGGCTCTGCGGGACCGCCGCGGCGCCCGCGAGCATCAAGTGCACGCGCGAGTCGGCGGCGAAGAAGTTGGCGAGCGGCAAGCCGGTCTCGTCGAGGATCACGGCCACGACCGCGCCCGCGCCGAACGGCCGCCAGAGCGGGCGAAAGTCCTCGTGCGTGGGCAGCGCGAGCACTTCGATGGTCAGGTTGTCGGGCAGGGCGATGGTGCCCAGCGCGCCGAAGTCGCTGGCGGCCACGCCGCGCTCCACGCCATAGCCCGGCAGCCGCGCGAGCGCCCGAGCGAACCGCGCCACGCCGCGCGCCTGTCCCGCGACGATGATCTTTCCCAGCGCCGCAATCGACTGCCGACCGCGCACGAGCTTGGCGCGCAGCGCGTGGAGCTCGGCGGGTTGCAGGAGCGGCGTCGCGTCGGCCGACTCGCGGCGCTCGACCTGAACCACGAGCCCCTTGTCGATGAGCGAGGCGATCGCCGCGAGGACCTCGAAGTCGGTGGCCGGGCAGCGATCGAGCACCTCGCCCAGCGGCAGCGACTCCACAAGCGCCTGCACCACCTGCTGCGTGATGGGGTGCAGCTCGTTCGGAATCTGCGCGCCAGGTGCGAGCGCGATGAACGCGGCCGTCGACGGCAGTCGCTCGGCGATGCGCGCAGCCTCGTCGGCCTGGCGCATGCCCTCGAGGAGCGCGTCTTCCATCCCGCGGTCGATGCGAGCGGGCGGAGCGGTGGGCAGTGGCGTGAAGGCGAAGCTTCCCTCGCGCCACGAGAGCAGGCGGAACAGCGCCTTCTCGCCCTCGACGCCGCCCACGCGCGCGTTCACCGGCCGCCCATCGCCGAGGTGGATCTCGCCGCGGTGGCCGTTGCTCGTCAGCTCGATGCGGCCGGTGCGCCGGTTGCCCGCGAGGATCTGCAACAGATCGGCGATGCCCATCTGCTTCAGGCTGCCTTCGATCTCGCTGGCCTCGCCCTTGAGCTGCCGCGCCGCTTCCGTGCGCCGGAAGATCTGCTCGATGCGCGAGAGCACCTCGTCCATGTTGAACGGCTTGCGCAGGTAGCCGTCGCGGTAGCCGCGCAGTCGCTCCAGGTCGTTGCCGTGCCCGGTGACGATGACCGGGATGTCCTCGGTGCGCGGGTTGGTGCGCAGGATCTGGATGAACGTGCGCGCCTCGAGCAGCCGCGAGGTCTCGTCGAAGAGAATCAGATCCGGGTGCCGCAGGACGGCGATCTCCAGCGCGCGTGCACCATCGGCCGCGGCGTGGAGCTGGTAGCCGCGCTCGCGCAGCGCGCGCGCCAACACGCGGGCGCTCTCGGCGTCCGGGTCGGCGATCAGCAGTTTGCGCGATGCGGCCATGTGTTAACCAAAAAGTGTCAGAACGGCTGAAGGTCGTACGCCTGCTGCAGCTTGTGAACCAGCCCATCCACGAGCAGCACGTCGCTGGTGTGGAACGCAATCGAGTCGTGGCCCTTGCGCCGCAGCATGGCGTAGCTCGCGTGCTCCGAGTGCAAGAGCACGAACTCGTGGGCCTGCATGCGCTCGTCGCCCTCGAGGTACACGAGCGTCGCCGACGGATGCGCGTCGAGCCCCGCGCGACGGCCGAGCAGGTACACGCGCGCCTGACTCTCCTGCCAGCGCTCCAGCGGCGTCAGCAGCGGCAGGTCCGCGCGCACCTCGGGCACGCCCACGTAGAGCAGCCCGCGCGCGCCGGGATCACGCTCCAGCTCGCGAACGGCCTCCACCTGCGTGCGATCGAAGATCGCGTCCGGCAGCGCCGTGCGCCGGCTCGAGCCACCGCGATCGTCGATGGGCAGCTTGGGGCTCCTGGGCGTGCCCAGCAGCAGGTCCACCGTCGACCAGAAGTCGAGCCCCTCGAGCATCAGCCGGCGATGCAGCGAGAGCCGGCCTTCGTCCATGCGCGCGCGGCAGCGGTGCACGAGCTCGTCGAAGTCTTCGCCGTCCTTGGGGAAGGTCGCGACACCAAACGAGATCGCGAGCGGCGCGCGCGTCTCCACGTCGGCGAGCAGCTTGTCGTCCTTGATGGCGTTGAGCGCGCGCCGCGCGAACATCAGCGCGCCGAAGAGGTCCGTCTCGGGCAGGAGCACGTAGAGCTCGGCCTCGGCGCTCTTGGCGATGACGTCGGCGTCGCGGCACACGCGTGTCATCGCGAGGACGACCGTGCGAATCGCGGCGCGCAGCTCGTCGCCATTCAGGTGCGCGCGCAGGACTTCGAGGTTGTCGATGCCGAGCGTGAGCAGCGAGAAGGAGCGCCCGTAGCGGCGGGCCTTGTAGGCCTCCTTGCCTGCGTAGTCGACGAAGTAGGCGAGGTTGTACGCGCCGGTGTCGCGATCGCGCAGGCCGAGCCGCTCGAGGGCCACGAAGCGTCGCGCGTTGCGCAGCGCCGTCGACGCAAAGTCCGACACCGCGCGCGCGATCGCTTGATCCTCGCCCGAGAACGAGCCGGTGAGCTTGTCGCCGAGCAGCGCCAGGCCGACCAGATCACCGCCCGCCCAGAGCGGCAGGAAGAAGTCCTTGCCCGGGCCCGCAGTGGTGAACGGCCTCCGCGCGGCGATGCCTTCCGCGAGCGGGCCGCGCTTGCCGTCGACGCGCGTGGGCAACTTCGCGCGATTCACCAGCCCGCGGTACGCCTTGAGCGCGAGCTCGCCGCGCTCGTCGGCCACCCAGAGCGCGCCCGATTGCGCGTCGCAGACCTGGCACAAGTCGGCCAGCGCCTGCTCTTGGAGGCGCTCGAGATCCAGGTTCGAGAGCAGCTCCAGGCAGCGCCGATAGAGCGCCTGGTGCTTGATGAACTCGAGGTTCTCGTCGAGCAGCCGGGTGCGCTCGCGGCGCAGGTTCTGGCGACTGGCGGAGCGCTCCAACGCGAGCAGCAGCGTGGCCTCGTCGACGGGCTTGGTGATGAAGTCGGCGGCGCCTTCGCGCAGGGCGTCCACGGCGGTCCGCGCATCGGACGCGCTGGTCACGAGGAGGACTTCTTGGTCGGGCGAGCGCTGGTGCAGGGCGCGCATGAGCTCGATGCCGCCCACGCTGGGGAGGACGAGGTCGGCGAGCACGGCGTCGAAGCGGCCCGGCGCGAAGTGCGCGAGGGCCTCGGTCGCGTTGGGGACGGTGGTCACCGCGTGGCCGTGCCGATCGAGCATGCCGGTGAGCAGCTCGCGGAAGAAACGATCGTCGTCGACGACGAGGAGGCGCACGGAGGTGGAGCGCTCGGACGAAGAAGGGGTCCCTCGACACTATCGGCCGCTCGCAGAGGGGGCAAATCACAAGTCGCAGAGCGAATCCCAGAGCTTCGCTGGCAGCCGCTGGCCATGCGGTCGGGCCGGGTCGATGCCCTCAGCCCGAAGGAGCGTCGCCAACCGCGCGGCCCAGAGCCTGGGCGTCCGCTCGCCCGCTCGAAGCCCCTCGACCAGCGCCGTCGCCACCAGCGCCGAACGATGCTGCCCGAAGCTCTGCGCCCGGTCGTCGTGGAGCGGCGGCGACTCGGCGAGCGCGATGCCCGGCTCGAGCTGCAGCGCCGCGAACGGTGTCGCCTTCCGCCAGCCGCGCGGTTGCTGACGACGCAGCGTGCGCAGCGCCTTCAGGATTGCGCGCGCGTCGTCCGCGTGGGCGTACACGAGCATGGTGTCGCAGCGATCGAACGCCGCCGGGTCGTTCGGAATCTTCGCTTCGAAGCGGAGCTTCGCGAACGACTTGCTGAGCAGCAGCGCTTGCATGAGCGCGAGCCCGCGCTCGGCGTCGACGTTCAAGTAGATGCGCACGTGCGGCGCGCACGGATCGATCGCGCCTGCGCGGCTGAACGCGTAGAGGAAGTGCGGCACCAGCCCTTCACGCAAGCACGGCATCAACACAGCGACGTGCTCTCCCACGCGCGCGCGCGCGGGATGCGACTCGGAGTCTGCGTGCACGAAGAGCTGCATGCGGCCGCTGTGCACGAAGCTCCAGTCGCCCGCGCGCTGGATGACCTCCCAGCCGTGCTCCCAGCCGCGCGCGTCCTGCAGCGCCAACGCCGCGCGCTCGACGAACGCCGGATCGCCCGAGGCGCGATCGATCGCGTTCTCGCCCGGGACGAAGCGCGTGAAGTGCCGCAGGTACACGTGGTCGGCGAGCGCGTTCGCGTCGGGTCGCCCGTGGAGCTCACGCGCGAGCGCGCCGAGCACGTTTCGCCAGCTCCTGGGGAGCGCCTCACGCATGGAGCAGCTTCCGAGCGTGCGTGAGCAAGCGATGCGGCAGCGCGTGCAGCACGCCATCGCCCAGGACCATCGCGTGCGCGTAGATGAGCAGGTGCGCGCCCATCCAGAGCCGTACGCGTCGTCGCATCGCGCGTGACATCGGCCCGTAACCTTCGAACACGGCCGCGAGCCCGTCGTTCAGCGCCTTCGTGCTCAGCTTCTCCGAGGGCTGCTCGGGCGCGATCTGGCAGCGCGCGAGATCCGCCGCGAGGCTGCCCAGATCCTGCGCCGGATCGCCGAAGTGCGAGAGCTCCCAATCGAGCCACACCGGCGCGCCGCGCGCGGGCAGGAGCACATTGAGCGCCTTGGCGTCGCCGTGGATCAGCGCGCGCCGCTGCGGATCCTGGATGAGCTCGATGAGCCCGTTGCGCGCGCGCGCGTCGGCCTGGAGCGTGCCGAAGAGCAGCATGCCGTCGGGCGGGAGTCGCGTGGCGAAGTCGGGCCGCGTCCAGACGAAGCACTCGAGCAGCGTGTCCGCGGGCGGCTCGGCCCAGGCGGGCATCTCGCTCGACGCATGGAGCGCCGCCAGCGAGCGACCGATCTCGCGCAGCCGCCGAAGCGGAAGCGCGCGTTGCTCGCGGTGCTGCGCATAGAGCGTCGGCGCCCGCGCGACGAACTCGATCGCGAGCACGTTGCGCGCGGGCGCGAAGCCAACCAGCTCGGGAACGCGAAGCCGCTGCGGATCGACCGCCTCGGCCACGTGCTTCAGCGCGGCCGCCTCACGCGCCACGCCGCCGTCGAACGGATTCGGCGCGCACTTGAGGAACACGCGTCGCCCGTCGCGCGCGCGCGCGAGCTGGGTGAGGTTCTTGGTGGCGAACGCTGAAACGCCAAGAGCCGGCCGGAGCCGCCACGCTCGCATGCAGCGACGCAGCGCCTCCGCCGGCTCCAGGGTCATGCGCGAAGACTACTTCACCGGGCGGGTGGCGGTCGGCGTGGGCTTCGCGACGGGACCCTGCTTCACCGGGCGGGTCGCGGTCGGCGTCGGCTTGGCCACGAAGCCGTCCTTCACGGGGCGGGTGGCGGTCGGCGTGGGCTGCGCGACGGGGCCGCCCTTCACCGGACGGGTGGCGGTCGGCGTCGGCCGAGCCACCGGCTGCTTGGTCGGACGGATGGCGGTCGGCGTGGGCTTGGCAACGGGGCCCGACTTCACGGGGCGGGTGGCGGTCGGCGTGGGGCGCAGCTTCATGGCGTGCTCCTGAAAGGTGAGAAGCAGTTCGTGCCGACATTGTCTTACATCCGCTCAAATGGTTGCTTGGTCGGTCGCCTTCGCCCGGAAGCGCATGGAATGGATGGGCGGGAGTGGTCGTTGAAGTCGCGTATCACCGGGACTCGCGCGCTTTGGGAAGGGCCGCGCGGGCCAGCGACGGTTGCCGTGAACTTCACCCCCAATCCCGCCCCCCTTCGGCCCGCGCCGCACGCGCGCGATCCGGTCCGCAACGTGTTTTGCCCGAACTACACCGCCTGTCTGAACACGGCGGCCCGCCGCGGCTGGCAGGACTGGACCTGCCTGCAGTGTGAGAACGGCCGCCAGAACGGCGAGGGCGTCCGCGCGGTGGACTTCGCGCACGACCGCCGCGAACGTTAACCAAAAAGTTCAGGTCTTGAACGAGCCGTGTCGGCCCGCGCCGCCCGCGAAGCGCTGCGCGCCCGCGAGCGACTCGGTCTGCAGCACCTGCACGCCCCGCGAGAACTCCATCGCGAGCGCGTCCTCGAGCGGCTCGTCCATGCCCAGGTAGGCGGACATCCGGTCGGCGCGCATGCACCCTTGCGGGAAGGCCGCGACCTCGCGCGCGAGCTGCTCGGCGGCCGCGCGCGCCTGGCCCTTGGGCACCACGCGATTCACCAGGCCCATCGCCAGCGCCTCGTCGGCCTTCACGGGCCGGCCGGTGAGGATCAGATCCATCGCGCGCGAGAGGCCGATGAGCCGCGGCAGCCGCGCGGTGCCGCCGTCGATGAGCGGCACGCCCCAGCGCCGGCAGAAGACGCCCAGCACCGCGTCTTCTTCGGTGACGCGCAGGTCGCACCAGAGCGCGAGCTCCAGCCCGCCCGCGACCGCGTGGCCGCTGATCGCCGCGATCACCGGCTTGCCCAGCAAGAGCCGCGAGGGCCCCATCGGACCATCGCCATCCGGCTCGAGGCGATTGGGCGTGCCCGACGCGACAGCCTTGAGATCCGCGCCCGCGCAGAACGTGCCGCCCTCGCCGAAGAGCACGCCCACCTGCGCGGTCTCGTCGTCGTCGAAGGCGCGGAAGGCATCGGCGAGGGCCTGCGCGGTGGAGCGATCGACGGCGTTGCGCACCTCCGGGCGATGCATCACCACGGTGGTCACGTTGCCGTTCTTCTCGGTGCGGACGGACATGCAGACCTCGCGCGAATGGACGTGTGCTTAGCACGCCCCGCGCGCGTCGATGCGTGCCGAAAGAATCCCCCGTCGCCAAGCCGGCAACTCCGCATGGCGCCGAGTGCGTGCCCACCGGAGGGGATCTTTCGTCAGCACTTCAATCCGTGTCCTCGGGGACGACGATCCAATCCTCTGGACAGTCGGTGACGTACGGGTAGTAGGCCTGCAGCGGCTCGCACCAGTAGTAGTAGCCGACGTCGTAGCCCTCTGGCGTCCAAAAGTCCGGGTACGGGTACACGGGCACGGTGAACGGGAACCAGACGTCGCCGCTCATCCACCACCAGCCGTAGTTGTCGCCGTGGTAGCCGTGGTGCCAGCGGCCGTGCTGCCAATGGTGCAGGTCCTCGCCGTGCCAGCGGTGCCAGTCGCCGTGGTGCTCGGGCTGCCAGTTCTGGATGGCGGCGCGGTTCGCCTGCGCGCCGGAGACGCCCGCGCCCGGGTGCTCGATGGGCCGTGGCCGGCGTCCACCCATGGGCGGCCGGACGACCTGGCTCGCGGTCGGGCTCCCTGCGGGCGGACGCGCCGGCGGCGTGCGGTAGGCCCTTGCCTGGCGCGCCTGGGCTGCGGTCGCTGGAGCGCCGGGCTGGGCCTGCACGTGCGGCCTCGCGCCGTAAACGGGCGCCGGCGTGGTGGGGTGCGCGGCTGCGCCCGGAGCTGGATGCGAGGGCGTCGGAGCGGTGGCGCGCGCGGGCGGCGGCGTGGTCGTGCGCGCGGGTGGCGTCGCGGTGACCTGGGGCGGCGGCGCGCTGATGTGGCTCGGCGCTGGCGTCGTGGTCACATGGCTCGGCGGCGGAGCGCTCACGTGGCTCGGCGGCGGCGCGGCGGTGACGTGGCTCGGCGCCGGCGTCGTCGTCACGTGGCTCGGCGGCGGAGCGCTCACGTGGCTCGGCGGCGGAGCGCTCACGTGGCTCGGCTGCGGCGCGGCGGTGACGTGGCTCGACGGCGGTGCGCTCGCGTGTGAAGGCGGCGGCGTGCTCGGCGGCGGTGCGCTCGCGTGGGCAGGCGGCGCGCTGACGTGCGAAGGCGGCGGTGCGCTCGGCGGTGGCGCGCTGATGTGCTGCGCCGGCGCGCTCGGTGGGGGAGCGCTCATGTGCGCGGGCGGTGCGCCTCCATGTTGCGCTTGCGCCGTGGCGATCATCCCCAGCGCGAACAGCCCCGCGAGCACCGTCTTCTTCATGCCGCGACGATGTGCACGACGCCCCGCGCAATCAGAGCGAGACGACGAGGTTGCGCGCCTTCCGCACGCGCTTGGCCGAGCGCTCCACGCCGATCGCCGCGAGGTTCATCGCGTTGGCGACGGCGAGCACCATGCCCTGTCCGCAGAACGGATCGACGACTGTCCGCGTGGGCGTGGCGTCGAGGACGTAGCGGCAGGCCACCTCGCAGGCCTTCTGGCCCATGCCGCGCGTCCAGGTGGTCGCGCCGGCGTCGGGCAGGATGTCGGGCGTGGCGCGCGAGAGCTCCATCGGCAGGGTGCGCGCGTAGCACAAGAGGTGCGAGTAGGCTGGCCGGCCAAAGGTCACCGTGCCGGGCGGCCTCCGGCAGGCGATCTTGTGCCAGTGCATGCGCATCCCCGCGCGCGTGGCGGCCTCGTGGACCAGGTAGCCCTTGTCGACCCAGGCGCCGGACTTCTTGATGTCGGTCTGGAAGAAGATGGCCACGCCGTCGTCGGGCGTGGCGCGCATGACCTTCTCCGCCGTGTCCCCGAACCAGCCGCGCCAGCCGTCGAGCCCGAACTCCGGGACCTCCGAGACGTCCGGCAGCGAGGTGATCACCGAGCAGCCCTCGAGCCGCGGGTTCTCCGCGAGCCAGGCCAGCGCGTCGGCGCAGTGCACCACGCGCGCTTCCTGAGGCTTAACCGAATCGTTAAGCACGATCGCTCACGGCACGTACGACTGCGGGCAGGCCGAGATGCCGGGGTTGTACGCGGGGTCATACGTCGCGGGAATGTCCTCCGGGCCCGCGCCCTCGTGCGCCGACGCGAAGCACGCCGCCGCCGCGGGATCCCAGATGTCCATCTCCAGCCGCCAGCCCCAGGCAATCAGCGCGTAGTTCGTGGGCAGCTCGGGCCGCGCGACCACCAGGTAGCGCATGTCGCCCTCGATCGCCGTCGGACCGCCGTCCGTGGCAAAGGCGATCAGCGGGTCCACCATCGGGTCGCAGGTGCC
Source organism: Deltaproteobacteria bacterium (assembly GCA_018266075.1). Lineage (GTDB taxonomy): Bacteria > Myxococcota > Myxococcia > Myxococcales > SZAS-1 > SZAS-1. The sequence continues at coordinate 63,830 of JAFEBB010000037.1, forward strand.
GCCGTCGGGGAGGCCAGCGTCGGTGTCGCAGCGGTAGAGCATGATGATGCCGCCATGCTCGCTGTTGTGGAGCCAGCGCTCGGTGGGCAGCTTCGAGTAGGCGTGGATGAGGCTCCACGACTCCCAGCACGGCCAGTGCGGTCCGGCCGGCTCCGGCTCCCAGCGATACGCGGCGAGCATCGGCTCGGGGATGTGGACCTCGGGATCGAGCGGGATCGACTCGCCGGCGCAGATGGGCAAGTCCGTGATGCAGCCCGCGTCGTCCTGCGGGAAAGGCTGAACCCGGACGCCCTGGTCGTAGGCGGTGCACCAGTAGGTGTTGGGCCCTGGCGCCCAGGTGAAGATGCCGGCGTCTGCCGGGCCGGCGTCCAGGCTCATGCCCGTGCTGCCCGAGCTCGCGCCCGACGACGTCGTCGATCCGCTGCCCGTCGATCCGTTGCCCGATGAGCCGCTGTCCGAGCTCGCGCTCGACGACGATGCAGTCGTGCCGCTCGTCGAACCCGAGTCGCTCGAGCCCGAGCTGCTCGATGAACTGGCGCTCGCGGTCGACGACGACGCGCTGCTGCTCGATGACGTGCTGCTCGCGCTCGACTGGCTCGAGGATCCGGAGCTGCTGGCGTGGCCGCTGCTGCCGCTGGTGACGGTCGTCGTCGCGCTGCCCGACGTGCCCGTGCCGGTGGCCGCGCTGCTGGTGGTGGAGCTCGAGCCGCTTCCGGCTTTGGAGCCGCTGCAGCCGAGCGACAGAGCGAGTCCGAGGAGGATGAACCTGCGCATTGCCGAGAGCGTCGCGCCCAACGGCGTCGAGCGCAAGTCAGCCCAGCGTGCCCCGGAAGACCTCGACCACCTCGCCGCGCATCCAGACCTGCGAAAGATCCTTGGCCACGCGGATGCCGAGCACGCCGCCCGGGAGCCGCACGGCGATCTCTTCGCCCGCCTGGAGCCGGCCCTCGAGCACGCCCGCGACGACCGTGGCGCAGGCGCCGGTGCCGCAGGCCTGGGTCAAACCGCAGCCGCGCTCCCAGACCACCACCTCGAGCGGGTTCCCCGCGCGCACGAACTCCACGTTGGTGCGATTGGGGAAGCGCGGGTGCACCTCGAGCTTGGGTCCGAGCTGGGCGGCGCGCTCCGGCGGCGTGTCCCAGAGCACCAGGTGCGGATTGCCCATGGAGACCGCGGTGCCGCGCAGCGGCTCGCGCAAGCCGTCGACATCGATCATTCCCTGGACGAAGCGGCCCGCCGGCGCGTCCATGGGCAGCGCGCGGGCCTCGAGGATGGGCGCGCCCATCTCGGCGATGGCCGCCACCACCCGTCCGTTCTCGCGAACCAGCTCGCAGCGCCGCGGCCCGGCGTCGGTGTCGATGGTGAGCTCGCGCAGGTTCGGGTCCACATCTCCCAGGAACTTGGCCACGCAGCGCAGGCCGTTGCCGCACATCTCGGCGATGGAGCCGTCGGCGTTGGTCACGCGCATCCGCGGGCCGGGGAGGATGCTGAGCACGCCGTCGGCGCCAATGCCGCGGTGCCGGTCGCAGAGGGCGCGCGCCACCTCGGCGCTCGGCGCCTCGCCAGTGGCCCGGCGGTCGAGCACGATGAAGTCGTTGCCCAGCCCGTGCAGCTTGGTGAAGGCCTCGCCCATGCGGCCCAAGGGTAATACGTCCGCGCTTGCCGTTCAGGGCTAAGCTGAAGCCGATGCGTGCCTGCTTGCTCGTCCTCACGCTCGCTGCCGTCCCGGGCTGCCGGCAATGGACGGCGCCCGACGCGCCCCACGCGCCAGGCTCTTCGTGCTCGGTCGATACCGACTGCGGCGCTTCGGCGGTGTGCAACCAGGGCCAGTGCGACACCACCCACTGCCGCCTCGACGCCCAGTGTTCCAGCCAGATCTGCATCGGCGCCAATGACGCAGGCGCTCTGGGCAGCTGCGGCTCGCGCACCTGCTACACCAACGCCGACTGCGGGACGAACTACATCTGCACGCGGGTGGGCACGGCCATCACCTGCGAGCCCGGCTGCGACACCGACGCCGACTGCCCGATGCCCGAGGTGTGCAACCACCACTTCAGCAGCAGCGGCTCCTGCATGGGCAGCTGCCGCACCGACGCAGACTGCGGCGCCACCGGTCACTGCTACCTGTCGCAGGACGGCGAAACGAGCTGCACCGCCACGCAGATCACCAACTGCCACAGCGACGCCGACTGCCCGGCGTGCGAGCTCTGCACAGGCCAGAACGGCGCCCCCGGGGTCTGCTACAGCCTCAACCAGGGCTTCGATGGCGGCGGCCCGCCCGTCCTCGGAAGCCCGGCGGCGCTGGCCATGACCGACAACCTGAGCTCGACGGTGAGCTTCATCGAGGGCGCGTTCCCGGGCGCGCAGTTGGTGCGGATCGGCGGCTTCAACATGCAGGCCGATGGCACCGTGAACGTCTCCAACGCCACCGACTACGAGTCGCAGTGGCAGTACGAGTTCGTGCTCCCGGACGGCGGCGGCGCGGAGGTCTTCTTCAACAGCCGGGCGCATCGCTGCGGCGAGATCTCCGTGGGCGAGCCGAACGACACCACGCCCATCCTCGACGCGGTCATCCCCGAGCTGATCACGCCCGCCGCGCTCATCGCCCAGTTCACGGCGCAGCCGAACTGCCAGGGCTGGGCGGGCACGACGTCCGACTTCTTCTCGGTGCTCGGCTCGGGCGACGGCGGCGGCGAGGTCTTGTTGGACAACCGGGCCGGCGACGACTTCCTCGGCGACGCGGTCACCGGCCAGGGCACGAGCAACTGTCCCTGAGTCAGGCCTTCGGCTTCTTGGGCTTGAGCGTCCACTCGCTCTCGGGCGCGCGCACGTAGCGCGGCTCGAGCGCGAAGGTCGCCGCGGGATCGAACGGCGGCAGGGGAGGGCAGAGCGCGAGCAACGCCCGTGCACGCGGCACCAGCGGTCCCTCGTACGTCACCTGCAGCTGCAGCGGCTCCAGCGCGGGGCGCAGGAGCTCCGCCGCGGGGCCGATCACGCGCAGCGGCCCCTCGCCCCGAAGCTTCTCGGCCAGCGCCGGCGCGGGCAGGGCGAGCGCGGCCTCCACCACCTCGACGCGATCCGCGTGGCGACGGAACACGCCCGCGTAGAGCTCGCCGCGGCGCGCGTCCACCACCGGCACCACCCGCTCCGGCCCCGGCGGCGCGTCGCAGGCCAGCGCCTCCAGCGAGGAGATGCCGACCACCGGCAACCGCAGCGCGTAGGCCAGCCCCTTGGCGGTGGCGTGCGCCACGCGGAGCCCGGTGAGGGAGCCCGGCCCGGTGCCCACCACGATCCCGCTCAGGTCGGCCAGCGACTTGCCCGCCTTCGCGAGCAGCTCCGTCGCCGCCTGGGGCAGCCGGTCGGACGAGTTGGTGGGCGGCGGGAGCTCCAGCTCGGCCAGGATCGCCGGCGCGCCCGCGGTGCGCTCGCCCAGCGCGAGCGAGACGTGCAGCGTGGCGGCCTCGAGGGCGAGCAGGAGCATGGCAAAACAGAGCGCGCGGCCCGGAGCACCGGAGCCGCGCGCACGATGCAGTGGGCGAGCTGGAAAAGCTAGCGCAGGCTCACGGGCCCCGTGCTCGCCGAGGTGGTCAGCGCGGTGAACTTGTCGCCGGGCAGGAACTCGCGGATGGAGCGGAGCACCAGGCAGGTGCTGGCGCCGTCCTTGGCGTCGAGCACCATCAGGCGGCCCACCTCGCGCGGGGGCAGGCGACTGTCCTCGTAGCCGGCCTCCCCGGGCTTGAGCATCATCGCGGTCACGCCGTCCTGCTGGCGGGTGACCGCCAGCACGTTGCCCTCCTCGAGCCCGTCGCGCTTGCCCTTGTCCACGAAGACCAGGTCCGCCTCGCCCATGAAGGGCACGTCCGCGAGGCTGTCCACCACCACGCCCTCCACCGGCCGCGACGCGGTCTTCTCCGCCACCTGCTTGCTGAGCTTGTCGGAGTAGGGCGCGAGGTAGTCGCCGCGGTGGATCTCGTCAAAGGTGTGGTCGATGACGCCCTCAGCCAGGCCGTCCTTCTGGCCGTGGATGGTCACCACGCCCACCACGCGCGTCACGTAGCCGTAGTGCGCGCCGGTGATGGGGTGGTTCACCTCGCGCACCGTGCGGAAGACGAAGAAACGGTCGCCGCTCTTGGCGTCGCCCGAGCTCTTGAAGCGCGCATAGACGACGTCGAGGTTGTCGAGCATCTCCTGCTCGGCGGTGGAGCGCACCAGCTGGCCGCTCTCCTCGAGCTCGCGGTCGGTGATGATGCCGTCCTGGCGGAAGCTGGAGACCTTGGGCGCGGTGTAGCCGATCTTCGAGGAGGCGGAGACCGGCGTCTCGTCGTCGTCCGCCGGGGAGTTGTCCTCCTCGGTGACGGGCTGCGCCTCCTGCGGCGCCTCCTCGGCGTCGGCGCTGGGGCCGCCCGCTCCGCTGAACTTCACCTTGTCGCCCGGGTAGATCCAGTGCGGGTTGGCGATCTGCGGGTTGTAGGACCACACCTTGGGCCAGTACCAGGGGTTGCCCAGGTAGTGCTGGCTGAGATCCCAGAGGGTGTCGCCCTTGATGACGGTGTGCGTCTCGTTGACGGTGGGCATGGCCGTGCCCTCCGGCGGCGGCTTGAGCACGCCGTTCTTGAACGTGGGCTGCTCGCCTTGGGGCGCGGCCACCTGCTGGCCCTTGGTCTCGCCCGCGGCAGGGGCCTCGGCCTCTTCGCCGGCCTCGTTGTTCTCGCCCGACTCGCCCGACTCACCGGACTCGTTGGCGTCATCGCCCTCTGCGGCCTTGGGCGCGGCCTTGGTCTTGGCGGGCGCGCCCTTCTTGTCGGCGGCCAGCGCGGCGCGCGTGGGGAACCCGACCAGTGCGGCGAGGGCGGTGGTGGTGAGGGCCAGCAGTCGGCGCTTCATGTTTCACTCCGTGGGCGCGAACGCCCGCTCAGCAAGGTCTAGCCTCCCAGGTCCGTCAGGCGCGACTGGGCCGCTTCGGCCTGGGCGCTCCCGGGGAACTGGCTGGTGATCCGCGAGAGCGTCTGCTTCGCGGCCAAGGTCTGGTGCAGCTGCAGCTGGCAGCCGGCGAGGTGGAGCAGGGCGTCGGCGACCACGTCGCCCGCCGGGTGCTCCTTCACCACGCGCTCGAAGTCGTGCGCGGCGCGCTCCGACTGACCGGCCCGCTCGGCGTGGACGCCGGCCTCGAAGAGGGCGTTGTCGGCCTGCGCGGCCTGCGGGTGATCGTGCGCGAAGCGCTCCAGCGCGCCGCCCGAGTCCGGCGCGGCGAGCGCGGCCTTGTAGGCCACCTCGAGCGCCTCGGGGGAGAGGCCGCCGGCGTCGTCGGCGGCGATGGGCTCGCGCAGCTCGGTGGTGGTGGGCGGCGCGGGGGCGGGCGTGGGCGGCGGACCGCGTCGACGCGAAGCAGGAGCCTCGCGCGCAGCGTGCGTGGGGTGGTCGTCGAGGATCACCGGATCCGGCGCGACATAGACCACCTTCAAGTTGTCGGGCACCTGCGGCGCGGCGGAGGGCGCGTTGGTGGTGGTGCTCGCGGCTGCGCGCGTGGTGGCCGAGGTGGCCGCGACGGGCGCCGCGGCACTCGCCTGCGCGCCGCGATCGTCGAGCTGCGACCTCAGCTTGGCCAGCTCGCGATCCTGATCCGCCTGGCGCGAGCGGAGCGCCGCGACCTCACCGCGCAACGCCTCGACCTCGTCTCGCGAGGGAGCGTTCGCCGTCGCGCACGCGCCGAGCGGCATGGCCACCAGTGCAGCCAGAGCTTTGGGGAGCAGCTTCAAGGTTGTCGCGAGCATAGGGAGCACGAAAAGGTTGGGTCAAGAAACCGGCCCCAAAGTGGCTGTAGCACCCTGTTTACGGGGTGTGGCCAACAGGCCACAGGTTGGATCCGAGCGGATCCGGTTGGATCTCGATTTGCGCGAGCAGCGTGCCCGATCGGGGTCCGTGGGTCGTGGGTCGTTCGGCCGATGCGGGCGTTCACCGCTTCACGGCAGCGCGATGAACGCCAGCATGCGCCCGGTCTGTCCGCGATCACGGCGGTGCGAGAAGAACTGCTCCGAGTCGCACGCGGTGCACAAGCCGAGGTCTTCGATCGCGCTCGGGAGAACTCCGGCCTGCTCGAGCGCCAACCGCGACGCGAGCGCGATGTCGAGGTGCGGCTTCTCATGCGTCCGGTCGACGACCGCGTCGCCAAACGCACGCGCGAACCTCTGCGCCAGCTCCTCCGACACCTCGTAGCAGCAGCGCCGAATGCACGGCCCCAACACCGCCTGCATTTTCGCCGCGCTCGCGCCCTTCGCCACCAGCGCCTCCACCACGCGCGCGCCGATGCGCAGCTCCGCACCCCGCCAGCCCGCGTGCGCCGCGCCCACCCAACCGACGTCGGGCGCGTGGATCAGAATCGGCAAGCAATCGGCGGTGCCAATGCAGAGCGCGAGCCCGGGCGTGCGCGTGATGGCCGCGTCCGCTTCGCCGAGCGGTGAGAGATCCGGCCTTCCCTCGGCGAGCTCCAGCACGCGGTCGCCGTGCACCTGGTCCAGACACGCCAGCGCGCGCGCACCCGTGGCCTCGAAGAAGCGACGGCCGTTCTCGGCCACGTTCGCGGGCGCGTCGCCGACCTTGCGACCCAGGTTGAGCTGCGCGTACGGCTCCGGGCTCACGCCGCCCGCACGCGTCGAGAAACCGTGCGACACGCGCAGCAGGGCCGAGCGCAGCAGGGGGATCATCCCTTGAGCGCCTGCTCGATGGCCTTGGGGTTGAAGCCGTCGATGATGGTGCCGCGCACGTCGATGACCGGCACGCCCTGCGGCGAACGGCCCAGCGCGCGGAGCTTGCGGATCATCTCGTTGTTGGCGTCGTGGTCCTCTTCGATGTCGAGCTCGGTGTACGGCACGCCGCGCTCCTCGAAGAACTTCTTCGCCTCCTTGCAGAAGTGGCACCACGAGGTGCCATAGATGATGACGTCGGCCTCCGCTGGCGCCTGGTGCGAGGCGAACTCCATGTCGCGGTCGCGCGCGGCCACCTCGGCGGCGTGCTTGATGCGGTCTTCGGCCGCCGCGGGCTTGGCCACGGGCGCCGGCGCGTGCGCGTCGGCCAGCTTGAGCAGCTCGCGCGCCGACTTCTGCGCCGCCGGAGGCACGCTGGCGTCCGCGGAGAGCGTTCCGGCCAGGGCGTGGACGGTGTCCCAGTCGCCCTCGTCGGCGGCGATGCGCGCGCGCATCAGCGCCGGCGCGGTGTCATCCGGCGCGAGCTTCTGCCAGGCCTCCACCTCGCGCTCGGCCTCGGCGTCGTCGTGATCCGCGAGCGCGAGCTCGGCCAGCACCTGCAAGGCCGGCGCGTTCTTCTCGTCGCGCCGGTGCGCCATCTGCGCGAGCTGCAAGGCGATGATGGGGTCACCCTTTCGCGCGCCCTCGGCGGCCTTCACCAGGAGCTGCGCGGCCGTGGCCTGATCGGCGGCGCCGAGCTCCACACCGTCGCCGAGATCGAGCACCAGGGCGTCGAACTGGTTCGCTTGGAGGTGTTTTCGCGCGGCGGCGAGCGGATCGGGAGCTGCCGCCAGGGCCAGGACGAGGAGTGCGACCATGACGGTGAGGATACCCCGCTGGGCCAGGTTTGACTCCCCCCGGACAGCCTGTCCATGATCCGCGCACGTGCGGGGGCCGGCGCGCCGGTTCCACAGGGCCTTCCGCCCGCCGCGCGAGCTCGGTGGCGATGGCCCCCCACGACGACAGCACGCCCGCCAGCCCCGCCTCCACCGCCCGGCCGCCCTCGCGATCGGGTCAGGTGCCGCGGTCGAGCTTCCTGCACGCGCTGGGGCTGCCGACGACGAGCATCGGCCGCAAGATCGCGCTCACGGTGGCGCTGCCGGTGAGCCTGGCGGTGCTCCTGGGCGTGGCGGTGCTCTGGCGCAACGCGCTCCAGAGCGCCGAGGAAGACTCGGTCGAAGAGGGCTCGGCGCTCGCCGACCTCGTGGCCACCTCCTTCAACCTGGCCACCCGGGCCGATCCCGAGCCGCACGCGGCTGTCGTCGCCGCGCTGCACACCGACTGGAAGCTGCTCTCGAGCGTGAAGGGCGTGCGCGTGGTGGATCCCCACGGCGCCGTGCGCTGGAGCCGGCAGACGGAGGAGCAGGGTCAGAAGCTGCTCGATCCTTCGAGCTTCCTCGACCAGCCCACGGCCACGCACGCGGGGGGCCGCTTCGTGGTTCCGGTGGGCGGCGCCTCGTGCGCGAGCTGCCACGCCGGCGACTCCATGCGGCTGGGCTACGTGGTGATGGATCTCAAGCCGCCGCGCCAGCTCTCCACCATCGATGATTCGTACCGCTTCGCCATGGGCGGCGTGGTCGCGTTCAGCGTGATCTTTCTGGGGTTGATGACGTTCTCGCTGCGGCGGTTCGTCACCCGGCCGGTGAAGCGGCTCACCCAGGCCATGGATCGCGCGAAGACCGGCGACTTCCTGGTGCGCGTGCCCGTGGAGACCGACGACGAGGTCGGCGAGCTCGCCGCCGACTTCAACGCCACGCTCGCGCGCATCACGGAATTGAAAGTCGCCGAGATCGAGACCGGCCGCGACCTGGAGCGCATGCAGCGCGAGCTGGCCCTGAAGCAGGAGCTCGAGGCCGCCAACGGCCGGCTGCAGACGCGCATCCGGGAGCTGCAGCTGCTCTTCGAGGTGACGCGCTCCGTGAACTCCACGCTGGAGCTGGAGCCGCTGCTGAACCTCATCTCCGAGCTGGTGGGCAAGGCGCTGGGCTTCGCCGAGTTCTCGGTGATGCTCGTCGACGGCCAGGAGCTGGTGCTCCACTCGGGCTTCGGCGAGACGGTGTTGCCGGGCGAGGTGCGCTTCAAGATGGGCGAGGGCGCCGCGGGCGAGGCGGCTGAGAAGCTCACCGAGATCTACGTCGAGGACGTGGCCAAGGACGCGCGCTTCATCCGCCGCGCCGATGAGCGTGGCTCGCTGCTCTGCGTGCCCATGATCGTGAAGGACGAGCTGGTGGGCGTGCTCAACTTCCGCAAGCGCGAGGTGGGCGCGTTCGGCCCCGACGACGTGCGCCTGCTCAAGAGCGTGGCCAACCAGTCGGCCATGGCCATCGTGAACGCGCGGCTCTACCAGGCGACCGTGGAGCTCTCGATCACCGACGCGCTCACTGGCGCCTTCAACCGCCGGCACCTCTTCTCGCGCCTGGAGATGGAGCTCCTGCGCGCGCAGCGCTTCGGGCACCCGCTCGGCGTGGTGATGATCGACATCGATCACTTCAAGCACTTCAACGACACCAACGGCCACCCCGCGGGCGACGAGGTGCTGCGGCGCGCCTCGGCGCTCTTCAAGGCCCAGCTCCGCAAGCTCGACGTGCTCGCGCGCTACGGCGGCGAGGAGTTCTTCGTGGTGCTGCCGCAGACGAGCAAGGTGGAGGCGCTGGAGGCCGCGGAGAAGCTGCGCCGCGCGGTGGAGCGCACCGAGTTCCCCTGCGGCGAGAAGCAGCCGGGCGGCAAGGTCACGATCTCGGTCGGCGTGGCCAGCTTCCCCGAGGACGCCAGCGAGCTCGAGGTGCTCATCGACGCGGTGGACTCGGCGCTCTACCAGTCCAAGCGCGGCGGCCGGAACAAGGTCACCGCGTTCGCCAAAGGCATGGAGGAGCACCCGGGACGCGAGCGCGGCAAGAAGGCCGCCGCGCAGGCGCGGGGTGAGCAGGCGCCAGCGGTGATCACGGCGACCGAGGCGATGCAGGCCGCGGGCGAGCCGAAAGAAGACCGCCGGACGCGCTGAGGTTCACCCGGTCGTGGCTCGTCGCTCGTGGTCCGTGGCTCGTTCGTGGACGCTCGCGTGTCACCCACGCGCGTGGACCCGCGCGGTGCCGGGGCAGTTCCTGATCGCTGGTTCCTGGCAGATCGGCAACCAGGAACCAGGAAGTAGGAACCTAGTTGCCGGGCGTGATCGTGGTGATCGCCTGGAGATCCAGGCCGCCGGTGTAGCCGTACGACACGTACGAGTCGTAGCCGTAGACCACCGCGCCCACCTTCACGCCGTTCGCGGCGTTGATGGTGTGGCCGCCGTTGCCAGAGTTCGAGAGCGCGTGCACAGCCGTGTAGTAGTTGGTGCTCGGCACGTTGTTCCACTCGCCCGCGGGCACCGTGGTGCCGTCCACCTGGATGGCGCCCGTGGCCGGGCTGCCGCCGCTGTGGTTGGGGTCGTACACCATCAGGCTCACGTAGTTCTGCGCGTACGTCGTCGGCGCGAGCACGCTGTAGTCGCTGCGCCACTGCTCCACAGGCGGCGCCAACACCAGCGAAGGATCGCCCACGGCGACCGTAGGGTTGCTCTGATTGCTGTCTGCCGCGCTCTCCGAGACGAAGTACTGGGCGAGAACGATGGGGTGATCACCCGTGGCCGTGAACGAGCTGCCGTGCTGGAACTCGATCCACGGCGCCGTCTGGCCCTGGACCAGCGGCGGGAGCTGGCAGGTGGTGGTCTGGCCGTTGGTGGAGCAAGTGCAGGCCGAGCCGCAGGCCGCGCCCGCGCGAGAAGGGCCCATGGGCGGCGACACCGTCACCGTGGTGCCCTGAGGGCAGCTCGACGGGCCGCACGCGGACACGATGCGCCAGTAGTCGGGGTACGTCGCCGTCGCGCCGGTGTACGTCTTGCTCTTCACGCCCACGTACGTCTTGCCCCAGGTGCTGAAGGGGAACATCTCCTCTTCGATGTGGTCGCAGGCGAAGTCGTTGTACGGCTTGAAGGTGCAGTCCGCGCCGCCGAAGACGGCCACCGCCTTGTCGCTGCTCACCACCGAGCCGGTGAAGTCGTCCTTGTAGAGGTACGCCGTGGCAACTCCTGGTCCCCCGATGCCGTTCGCGCCCTGCGCCACCGGTTGGCCCGTGGCGCCGTTCCAGAAGTGCAGCACCTGGCCGGAGTTGATCGTGTACTGCACGGTGTTGCCCAAGCCCACGGAGCCGAGGTTGCCCTGGACGCTGGTGCACTCACTGGTCTGCGACGACTGAGTCGTGGACAGTGCCGAGCCCGCGAAGTGGATCTGGACGGTGGTGTTGTCCTGCGTGGCCACCACAGCCATGGCACCCGGAATGGGGAGTTGGCCCGTGCCCTCGTCGATGCTCTCTTCATCCTCCGCCACGACAACGTAGCTCGTGCCCAACAGATGGGTGGGCAGCAAGAGCGACGCGTCGTTCGAGTAGGAATAGGCGGTACACGAACCCGAAACGCAGGCGTGGGTGCAAGTGGCATTCTGCGCAATATCGCTGCAACCGAACGTACAGCACGAGGCCTGGCATTGGCTGTCGGAGCTGCAGCTGGTGTTGCTGCTGTTCGGCCGGGTCGTGGTGATCGCCGAGGCCAGCGGGTTGAATTGGTACACCGTGACAGGCACGTCGCTCGTGAGGTGGTAGCCCAGGTTTCCAGTGCCAGTGCCACAGATCTCCTGCCAGGGCAGGTACACGATGCCCGTGGAGTTCGGCGCCACCGAGACGGGCGCCACGGAGATGCCGTTGGTGGTCACCGACACGTGCGCGGTGAGGTTGCTGCTGGTGTTGCCGACCACGAGCGCGAACTGGCTGGGGTTGCTGCCGATACCTTGGTTCGTGACGCCGCCCGTGAATGCGGGGTCGAGGCCGGAGTTCGACATCAACACGCCCCAGTAATCGCAGCCCACGTAGCTGGTGCCGTTGTCGGCGATGTCGCAGGGCGAGTTGCAGTGCGCCGCGTCGCCGGAGCTCGGGCCGCAGACCTCGCCGGAGGTGCAGTCTGCCTGCACCCAACCCGAACCGTCGCTGTTGCACGTCTGCCGCGAGGGCGAGGTGTTGGGGTTGTTCACGTGGCCGCTCGAGTCGGCGCACTGATCCTGGCCCGGGTAGCAGACGGGGCGCTCACACTGCGTGGGCGGCACGCCGGCGCCCGCATCCGCGAACCGGTTGGTGGGGTAGCAGCTCTGGAAGCTCTGGCTGGTTCCGGTGGAGTCGCAGGTCAGCAGGCCCACGTCGGAGCCGCCGTCGGGGTCGGTGCCGGTGGTGACGCTGCCCGGCTGGCAAAGCCGGCAGGTGGCGAGCGCCGGCGTGGGCGAGCCGCCGTCGGTCGAGTCGATGTGCCCGTTGATCTGGTGGCAGAAGAAGCCCGGGCCGCCGAACCCGCCGTCGGTCGACGCGCAGTCGAGGTGGTCGAACTCGGTGCCGTCGTTGCTGCAGCGCTGGTACGTGGAGGCGGTGTCCGAGGTGTCGCAGATGGTCTCGCCGGGGATGCAGATGGCGCAGGTGAGCGTCTGCGGGTTGCAGACCTGCGAGCCGGTGCAGACCTGCTGGTTGTTCCAGTCGGTGCCGCCGTCCGCCACCACGCAGTCCTGAACCGCGTGGCCGTCGGGCGAGCAGCGCAGGGCGCCGAGCTGGCAGGTGGTCACGCGCCCGCCGTCGACCGGCGGGGGCGGGATGATCTCGCACGTCCCGGTGACCAGGTTGCACTGCTTGCCCACGTCGCAGTCGGCGTTGGCGGTGCAGTCCACGCACATGCCCAGCGTGTTGAGGTGGCCGGCGTCGCAGAGCGCCGGGGCCACCGGCTTCTTGGTGAGCGTGTCCTTGCCGCAGCCGACGAGGAGCGCCGCCGCGAGGCAGAGCGAAGCAACGAACGTGGAACGGATCATGTCTCTGTCTCCGGGCGCGCCCTCAACCGTGGGCAGGCTGCCCGCCAAAAAAGGCCGCCGACTATACCCACGGCAGCCAAGCGGGCCAAGCCGTCTTGATCGGAGATCCGACGCGGGTGTCTCGTTTTCGGTCAGGGGCAGCCGGCGGGAACGGATCCGGCCCGATGCGGCGCGGCGCTAGCTCTTGCCGCCGTTCCGGTTGCCGGCGACGGCGTGGAGGGTGTCTCGAGTCGTCGGCCGGGCGCTGGTGAGCGCGAGCGCATAGACCCGCCGAAGGCTGATGGCCACCTGCTCCTCGCCAAGGTACATGCGCAGCGAGCGCTCGAGCACCGGCCCGAGCGCCTGAACGTGCTCGCCCGTCAGCGCTTCCGGCGCCACGCCCACGACCTTGCACGCGTGGGTGACCACCGGCGCGGCGATGACGCGCGAGAGCCCCATCAACGCCAGGGCGTCGCAGATCTCGTCGAAGGCCTTGGGCCGCGAGTCAGGAGGCATCGTCGCTCAGGTGCCGGTGCGCCCGCGCGCCAGCGCCAGGGAGAAGCGGGCCATCCAGGCCACGGCCGCGGCGCGCTCCGACTCGGGCACCTCGCCGAGGTGGGTGGCCACGAAGTCCGGGAAGCTCGAAACCTGCACCCTGACGCCCGACCGGGAGTCGGCGTGCGCCGACCAGCCGGAGAGCGCGCGCTGTACCCGGGCCTGGCTCGTCCGCTCGTCTTCCATGTCCGCCCCGCCCCAGCGAAGAATGGACCCAACCCGCGCGCTCGACTTCACTCTCAGTGAACCCGAGAAGAGAGCGCTTCGAAGCGGCGCACCTTACGATTTCTGGGGCAGCGGCGCAACGCGACGCCGCGTATCCTTCGCGACAAATCTGCCCTTGGGGCGCGGGTTTGCCGCAGGGGTTGAAAGAATTCAGACTCAGGCGAAATCGAGGGCGTCATGCCGCACACGATTGAGCGGGCGAAGAGCGGGCGGGCGGTCTGCAAGACGTGTCAGGAGGCCATCGCGCAGGGGGAGCTCCGGCTGTCGGAGGAGACGCCGAACGCCTTCTCCGGACGCCCGGGGATTCGCTACCACCACCTCGCGTGCGCCGCGGGCGCGCGTCCGGCCCAGCTTCGCGAGGCGCTCGCCGCGTACAAAGAAGAGGTCCCGAACCGCGAGGGGCTGCTGGCGCAAGCGGAGCGGGCGCTGGGCGAGGCGCCCAACGTGGAGTTTCCGTTCGCGGAGCACACCTCGCGCGCGGTGACCTGCGCGCAATGCGGCCAGGCGCTGGCGCCCCGCGAGCTGAGGATCCTGGTCGAGCTCCGCGACGACCGCGGCGCCTGGGTTCGCTTGGGCGCGAAGCACCTGCATCCCGCGTGTGCGCGCGCGGCGGGCCTGGGAGAGACCGAGGCCGCGCTGATTCGAACCCACAGCCGCGGCGTGAGCCCGGTGGAGCTCGACGCCCTCGACGCCGCGCTCACGGGCCGCGCGCAGCCCAGCCCGTAGTCGACTTCACGGGTTGTGTGGGTTCGTGTTCACCCAGCTCGCGAGCGGGAGCCCCGCCACGAGCGCGTCGAGGTCGGCGCGGCGCGCGGTGCCGTTTCCGAAGAGCTCGACGTGCCAACCGGCGCGCAGCTGAAGATGCAGATCGCAGCGCTCTGCGTCGCCGGTGCCGTTGCACGCGTAGAAGCCGCAGGCTTGTGATTCGGGAAGGCCGACATCCGCGCGCGGATAGCTGCCGCTGTTCTGCACCCAGCTGCGCCAGCCGTCGTCGGTCATGGGCATGCCCGCGAGCGTGACCGAGATCCGCGCCGAGCCGCGCGTGTACGCGCGCCGCACGTAGCCCTCGCCGCGCTCGATGGGCTCGGCGCCGAACCCGCTCACCTCCGGCAACTCACTCGCGCGCTTCGTGCTGTGACAGCTCGGCAACAGAAACACCGCCATCGCCACGACGCTGAAATTCATTCGCGCGCGCCGCGTCATCGAACCCGCGAACCTGCCGCGCGGGGCGGTGTTGGTAGTTGCGAATGGAGGCTGCATGCGTCTCATCTCGTCGTTGGCTCTTCTCGCGCTGGCCGGCTGCGCGAGCATGGGGCTCAATCCTGTCCGATTTGGTTCTCCTCATCAGACCACCCTGCCTGCGGGCACGGGAAAGACCGTCCAGCTCGCCGCCGGGCCCATCACGCTCCTGCAAGCGCAGTACATGCCCGCGCAAGGCACCGGCAACGCGCTGCTCTGGCTCTCGACGGATCCCGCGTGTCCGCCGGTGGGCCCGATCCAGTCATTCGGCAAGGTGACGAAGTTCGAGGGCTGGTACGGCTCGCAGGAGATCCCTGCGGCGTCCTACCTCTGCGCGAGCAGTGTGGCCGAGACCGACGCGTCTCTGGATTGGGTCACGACGCAGCAGGGGGATTCCGCACCAGCTGCAGTGAGCCGACCTTCAGTCGCGCCGTGAGCCGGTAGATCACCGGCAGCACGTAGAGCGTGAGCAGCGTCGCGGACCCCAGTCCGCCGATGACCACGATGGCCAGCGGCCGCTGCGTCTCCGAGCCAATGGCCGTCGACATCGCCGCCGGCAACAAGCCGAGCGCCGCGAGCAGCGCGGTCATGAGCACCGCGCGCAAGCGGGAGCGCGCGCCCTCGACCACCGCGTCGTCGACGCTCTTGCCCTCGTCGCGCAGGGCGTTGAACTGCGACACCATCAGCACGCCGTTCAAGACCGCCTGGCCCATCAGCGCGATGAAGCCCACGGCCGCCGCCACGCTCAAGTTGGTGTGCGTGATCCACAAGCCGAGCACGCCGCCGATGAGCGCGAAGGGAATGTTCGCGAGGATGATCACCGCGCTCTTCAGCGATCCGAACGCGCGGAACAGCAGCAAGAACATGAGCAGGATCGAGAGCGGGATCACGA
>JAFEBB010000038.1 GCA_018266075.1 Deltaproteobacteria bacterium
AACGTGCGGGCGTCGATCGCTTGCTGGCTGTTACCCGGACAGGCTCCTAGCGGCCGCCCACCCAGGCCATCAGGATCGACTCGGGGATCTTCTGGGCGATGGCCTGCGAGCTCCGGTCGTCGACGGCGGGTGGCCCGACGACCGAGCGCGTCGTCGCGTGCAGATCGATCCCGCCCAGCGCCACGTTGCCCTTGTGGAGCCAGCGGGCCGAGGCCACGAAGTCGCAGCCGGAGAGGTTCTGGGCGAGATACCCCTCGCCCTTGAGAACCTTGCAGCCGCTGGAGACGATGGCGAACTCGTCCTCGCCGGCGGTCGCGCTCGCGTCCACGCCCAGGCCCTTGAGCTCGGCCACGGCCTGGTCCACCAGGAGCTGCGCCGCCTCGGGCGGCCACTCCTTCGCGTTCAACGTGACCTTCACCTTGCGCGCGAACATCCCCTTGATCGCCGGGTCGGCGGCGACGATTCGCTCCACCAGCGCATCGGCGCGCGGCCCAAGGGCGGAGCGGAGGCGCAGCTCGCGCGAGGTCGGCCGGTCCAGCGCCCGGATGAGCTTCTTGAGGTCCGCGGCGGTCTTGGCGCGGGTCGAGAGCGTGTCCCAGGACTCGAGCTCGGTGGCCTCCTGCGCGTAGATGCCGAGCTCCTCCTTCTTGTCCGCAGGAACGGTGGCCTTGTTGTCCTGGATGAACTGGCGGACGGCCTTGGCCGCCGAGCCGTACTCGCCATCCTGGACCGAGGTCTTCACGGCGTCGTCGATCGCGTTCTCGGCGTCGCGGAACTTCTCGTGGGCCGGATCGTCCGCGGCCAGGACCACCATCAGCGCCATGCCACATGCGGTGAGCATTTCGTTCCCTCCCAAGGGCCACCCGCCCAGGTGAATCGTCCGCGCCGGAGACGCGAACTTGGGACACCTGCGCGGGTACGCTAGATTTTAGACGCTTGCTCCCGCACCACGCTCGCCTCATCGCCATCGTCGTCACCGCGCTCGCTTCGCTGGGCTGCTCGCGCAACTTCTCCACTGCGCCGGGGACGACCGAGCTTGGCCGCGCCTGCGACAACGACCTCGCCTGCGTCTCGGGGGTCTGCGCCGACGGCGTGTGCTGCGACCAGGGCTGTGGCGGGACGCGCGCCTGCAACCTGCCCGGGAAGGTGGGCACCTGCAGCGACCGCTCGCCGGGGACGCCTTGCAGCAGCTCCGCCCAGTGCCCCACCGGCTTCTGCCGCGACGGCGTGTGCTGCCTCACGGCGTGCAGCGACAACTGCATGAGCTGCAACGTGGGCAACGACGCCGGCACCTGCCTGCCCGCGCCCGACAACACCGACCCGCACCGCGACTGCGGCTTCTGCGCGGCGTGCTTCGCGGGCAACTGCGGCCCGGCGTTCGCCAACACCGACCCGCACCACGACTGCGTGGACGCGGGCACGACCTGCTACGGGAACTTCTCGCTCAGCGCTGGCGACGACGCCTGCGGCATCGAGGACACCTACGCCTGCAGCGACGACAGCTGCGCGGGCAACAACAGCTACTGCATCGCCTGGTCGTGCATGGAGTCGGCGTACTTCCACGTCGACGACTACCCCTTCCTGCGCACCGACCTCCACCGCACGCCGCTGGCGATGGCCGTGGGCCCGGGCGGCGACACCGCGGTCCTGGTGAACACCGACGACGGCCTGGAGGTCGACGGCGGCTACCTGGGCAGCGTGGTGGCCGCTGTGGCCCCCTCTTCCTCTGGCCCGTGGACCGCGGCCTCCGTGGAGTTCAATGCCGAGGGGCGTCGGTTGGGCGCGGTGGCCTTCACCGGCGACATCGCCCACTTCGCGGTGGGGAGCGCCATCGTCCCGGGCTCGGACGTCGCGGAGCTCTACGGCTACTCGGGGATCTACGTTCAGGCCATCAGCTCGCTCGGCGAGGCCCAGGGCTTCGACACACCCGACCCGAACGCGGTGAACACCACCCAGATCGCGCTCGACGCCGACGCCCAGGGCCGCTTGACGCTCGCCTCCATCACCGACGCCGGCGAGCTCCGCGTGACCAAGCTGGGAAGCAATGGCCTCTGGGGCGGTGTGCTCACCTACGAGCTGGGCGCGTCGGGCGTGGCGCTCGCGCCGGTGGGGGGCGAGACCCAGCTCTTCTACGTGGCCAGCGGCGAGCTGGTGCTCTCGCTCCAGGACGGCGGCGGGGAGGTCGCGCCCGGCCTCCCCGGCGATTGCACGGGCCCGCTCCACGCCTCCACCGCGCCCGACCCGGACGGCGGCGACGCGGTGGGCCTCACCCTCAGCTGCGACGGCGGCTGGCCCTACCTGGTGGCCTTCGCGCCGGCGCGGGCCGACTCGCCGCGGTGGCTGGTGGAGCCCGCCCCCGCGGAGTCGCCGCTCTATGGCCTGGAGGACGACGGCGTGACCACCGGGCCGCTCTCCCAGTTCCTCCCCTCCGGCGGCCGCGCGGGGACCCCGATCTTCACCGCGCTCGATCCTGGCGACCTGCCTGGCTCGCCCCGCGGCGGCTACACCCAGACGATGTGGATGAGCCCGGACGGCGGCTTCGCGTACACCTACTACTCGCCTGCGGACAACGGCTACCGCTACCAGAGCATGGCCGCCTGCGGCTCCAACACCGGCGCGCCCCTGTCCGCGTTCGACAGCGTGGTGGACATCGACGGCGGCACCACCACCAACAACTCCACGCTGCTCATCCAGGTCTACTTCCCCTGAGTGAGCGCCTGGAGGGGCCCGAGCCCCTTCAGCGGCGCGGTGTGGGCCGGCGCGAGAAACGTCACCTCTTTCGGATCGAGCTTGTTCAGCAGCCCCGCCAGCGAGGCCTTGGCCTGCGCGGCGTCGTCGGAGAAGGCCCAGACGGCGCCCTTGAGCTTGCCCTCCGAAGTCGCCGCGGCGGAGTCGCCCAGGAAGAGCACGCCGCGCGCGAGGTACGCCGCCGAGCCCTGGGTGTGGCCGGGGATGAGGAACGCCTTCACCGTGAGCGGGCCGATGTTCGTGCTCTCTCCGTCCGCGAGCAGGTGCGTGAAGCGCACGCCCGAGTCCTTCTTGCCGAAGAAGCGCACGATGGGGCCGCGCGGGCCGGCGGTGCCGTCCATGAGCCCCGCCTCGGCGCCGAAGCCGTAGACGTCCGCCTTCGGGAACAGGTGCACGGCCGCGAGGTGATCACCGTGGCCGTGGGTGAGGAAGATGGCCTTCACCGCGTCCGGGCCCAGCTTCCGGCGCGCCAGCTCCGCGAGGAGCGCCTTGCCCTCGGGGTCGGTGCCGGCGTCGATGAGCACCACCTGGCCGTCGCCCGCTTCGAGCACGAAGAAGGAGACGAAGCCGTCCTTCACCTGGCGCACGCCCGGCACCGGTTCGGCGCCGTCGACGATCTCCGCGTTGCCCGCGAAGGCGCTGGCCATCACCGCGCCAAAGAAGCCGAGCACGAGCAGCACCACCGCGCCCACGCCAATGAGGACCTTCTTCATGCCGCCTCCGGAAAATCGCGAGGCGGCAAGGATGGTCGCGGCGAACCTAGAAGTCGAGCCGCAGCTGAGCGCCCGCCAGCGCGCCTGGTGCCGAGGGCAGCAGCTTCAGCGCGCCGACCTTGAGGCCCGGGCTCACCGGCTCGCCGCCGCCACCGCTGGCCTGGGTCACCACGCCGCCCACGAGCAGGCCCACCCCAGCGAGCTGGATGGCGCCGTCCATGATCACCAGGCCCTCGAAGGCCACGTTGTGGATGCGCTCGTGCTGGGTGAAGAAGATCGCCGGCCCCGCGATGGGGATGTAGAGCACGGCCGTGCCCGTCTTGGGACACGGCCCCGAGCTGGTGGAGGTGATGACCGAGCCCACGTCGCTGACGGCGCAGCCGAAGAAGTTGGTGGTCTCGCCCAGCATCGCCGTGCCGGCCGCAGCAGCGTAGCCCGCGACCACGATGCCGGCGCCCACCGCATAGAAGGTCTCGGCGCGGAGCGCATCGTCGCGCTGCTGCTCCTGGGCGTAGCCGTTCGGATTCCAGGGGATGGGCGGCGAGTCGCTCGAGCTCGCCGGGACATCGGCCAGGCGAAGGCGCGGCGATTGCGCGAACGCCAGCGACGGCGCCACAGCGAGCGCGAGCCACAACGCGAATCGAACGCTGACCGGCGGCTTTGGCACGCGCGCCTCCCGCTTTCAGCCTAGGCGGGATGGAGGCCGGGTCAAAATCCAGCCCGGCGAGTGCTACGGCTGGGCGCCGCGCAGGAGCGCCTCCACCATCAGCGAGTGGCCGATCATCTTCGACAGCCCGCCCAGCCCGATGAGGTGGTTGGCGAGCTGCTTGAGGTGGTCGGGCGTCTCGATGCGCGCAAGGCCAAGGCCGGCCAGCGCGCCGCGGAACGTCTCCGCGCCCTTGGGCTCGCCCAGCATCTTGGAGAGCTTGGTGATCGCGATGTCGGCCAGCGGATTTTCGCCAGGGGTCATGAGAACGCGCTACAGCAGCGAGGCGGCCTTCTGCGACACGCGGGCATCGTCACCGGGGAAGAGCTCGTGCACCACCTCGAGGAACGTGGGGTTGGTGATGCCGTAGGTGATGAAGGTGCGCCGGTAGGTGGTGACCTGCGAGTCGAGCACCTGCTTCTTCTCGCGCTCGTTCAAGGTCCGGCCGGTGGCGCGCTCCAGGCTGGCCACGTCGAACGCCGCCTGCTGGCTGAGAAGGCCGTCGAGCGCGACGAGCAGGTCCAGGTAGTCGGTGATGGCGCGCTTGCGGGCCTCGGCGTCGGCGGTCTGGGCGAGCTTGCGCAGGCGGAGCGCGTCGAGCTTGGCGTGCTGCGCCTCCTCGAGCCAGTGGCTCTTCAGCATCTGCTTGAAGTGCGGGTCGAGGTCCTCCTGGTCGTTGTCCTGGAAGCACTGCACGTAGTGCTGCTGGGTCATCACCTCGAGGTGCAGGGTGATGAGCATGACGGCCATGGGGCTCTTGGCGAGGATCACCCCGGCCACGGCCTCGGGCGAAGGCAGGACTTCGCAGTTGCTCCCGAAGCTCTTGGCGAAGGCGGCGCACGCGCGCTTGAAGAGCTGCTGGTGCTTCACCTCTTCCTCGGCGAAGCGGAGCATGGCGCGCAGCGCGGAGTCGTCGCCGAAGACCTCGGAGTCCACGTGCTGCACGCAGGTGGCGATGATGTACTCCTCCACGAAGCTGAAGAGGTACAGGTACGCGTTCCCGCGGATCTGGTTCAGCTTGAGCTTCTCCGCCTCGGAGAGGCAGTCGACGCCGTCGAGGCCGACCAGCGTCTCGGGCAGGAAGCGCCGCTTGAAGTCGAGCTGGGCGTCCTTCGGGAGCACGTCGTCGAGCTTCCAGGCCACGCGCTCGGACGTGCTGATGCAGAAGTCGTAGTCGAATTTCATCTCTCACCCCGTGAGTGGGCAGACTATTTGCCGCCCAACGCAGTGACAAGCAGGGGCCTCTGAAATCCCCGCGCAGGGCTTGGAAATCAGCGTCCACGCTGCTCGGCGCGAATCGCGCTAGCTTCAGGGAATGCGCCTCGACCTGGTCTCCATTGCCCGCACCGCCATGAGCGACTACGGCCTCGTCGCCGACTTCGACGCCGCCGTCCGCAGCGAGCTCACCCACCTGCCGCCCCGCGCGCCCGTCGATGGCGTGAAGCTCGACCTTCGAAACCTGCCCTGGTCCTCCATCGACAACCGCGAGTCGCGCGACCTCGACCAGATCGAGTGCGTGGAAGAGCTCGGCAACGGCAAGGTGCGCGTGCGCGTGGGCATCGCCGACGTGGACGCGCTCGTGCACAAGAACTCCGCCATCGACAAGCACGCGTTCGCGAACACCACGTCGGTCTACACGGGCGCGGTGACATTCCCGATGCTGCCCGAGGTGCTCTCGACGGGCCTGACCTCGCTCAACGAAGACGAAGACCGGCTGGCGCTGGTGATCAGCTTCACCGTCGACGGCGACGGCGAGACCAGCGATCCCAGCGTCGAGCGCGCGATCGTGAAGAACCAGGCGCGGCTCACGTACATCGACATCGCCAACTGGCTCGACGGAAACGGCCCGGCGCCCGAGCGCGTGGCGCAGAGCTCGGAGCAGGCGCGGCAGCTCAAGCTGCAAGATCAAGTCGCGCAGCGGCTGCGCAAGCTGCGTCACGCGCGCGGCGCGCTGGAGCTGGAGACCATCGAGGCGCGGCCCATTGCCAAAGACGGCCAGGTCGTGGACCTCGAGCTCACCAAGAAGAACCGCGCCCGCGAGCTGATTGAAGACTTCATGATCGCGGCCAACACCACCATGGCGCGCTTCCTCGAGGCGCGCGGCGTGCCAGCGTTGCGACGGGTGGTGAAGCAGCCCGAGCGCTGGCAGCGCATCGCCGAGCTCGCGTCGACGCACGGCGTGACCTTGCCGGCCGAGCCGAGCGCGCGCGCGCTGGCCGCGTTCCTGGCGACGGAGCGCACGAAGGATCCAGTGCGCTTTCCGGATCTCTCGCTGTCGGTGGTGAAGCTGATGGGCGGCGGTGAGTACGCGGTGGAGCTGCCCGGCAAGGATCACGACGGCCACTTCGGCCTCGCGGTGCAGGACTACACGCACTCCACGGCGCCCAACCGGCGCTTCGCGGATCTGGTGACGCAGCGATTGATGAAGTCGTGCGAGCTCGGCGAGACGTCGCCCTACTCCATCGACGAGCTGGCGCAGATCGCGCAGCGCTGCACCGAGAAGGCGTCGGAGGCGCAGCGGGTGGAGCGGCGCATGCGCAAGGTGGCGGCGGCGCTCTTCCTCGCGGACCGCATCGGCCAGAATTTCGACGGCCTGGTCACCGGCGTGAACGAGAACGGCACCTTCGTGCGGCTGCTCGCGCCGCCGGCAGAAGGACGCGTCATCCGTGGCGAGCGTGGCATGGACGTGGGCGACAAGGTGAAGGTGAAGCTCGTCGCCACGAATCCGCAGAAGGGCTTCATCGACTTCGCGCGGGCCTAAGCGCCGAACAAGCCGCGGACGACCGCCGCGATCGCCAGCGGCGTCCCGATGAGCTCGTTGAAGTGGGGCAGGAGCGCATCCGAAAACGCGCGGGCCGTCGGAAAGCGCTCGTCCGGGTTGAGGCTGAGCGCCTTGTGCAGGAGCTCCGCGAGCGGCGGGAACACCTCGGGCCGCACCTCGGTCACCGGCCGCAGGTGCCCCGAGCGGATCTTGCGCGCGATCTCATCAGCCGTCGTGCCCGAGAACGGCCGCTCCAGCGTGAGCAGCTCGTAGAGCGTCACCGCGGCGGCCCAGAGATCGATGCTCGGGCCGAGCTTGCCGTCGAGCTGCTCGGGCGAGAGGTAGTACGCCTTGCCGAAGACCTTGTTCGGACCGCTCGCGCCCTCGAGCGAGCGCACCTTGGCGATGCCGAAGTCGCCCAGCTTGATCTCGCCCACCCGCGAGATGAACATGTTCGACGGCGACACGTCGCAGTGCACCACGTGCAGCGCCTTGCCGCTCGGCGCGGTGAGGTTGTGGGCGTAGTCGAGCGCGTCGAGGAGCGTCTTCACCAGGAACACGGCGAAGTCGATGGGCAGCTGGATGCGCCGCTGACGGCAGCGCGCGAGCACCTGGCCCAGGTCGCGCCCGTCGATGAAGTCCATGGCGATGAAGTAGGTGTCCTTCAGCACCCCAGCGTCGAGAACCTCGATCACGTTGGGGTGGTGCAGCATCCGCGAGAGATCCGACTCGTTGGTGAACAGCTCCACGTAGTGCGGATCCTTGGCGAGCTCGGGCATGAGCCGCTTGAGCGCCACGCGGCGGCCCGCAAACTTCCCCTCGTTGGCGGTGGCCCGATACACCTCGGCCATGCCGCCCTTGCCGATGAGTGCCTCGATCTCGTAGGGGCCGAACAGCGGCACGCGCGCTCCTTGTCCGCTCAGTGGCTGTCCACGCCGGCCGCCTTCTTGAGGGCGGCATAGCGGGGATCGGCGCGCAGCGAGGCCAGGTCCTGGTCGTCGTCCATGGCCGAGAAGTCGTGGAACTTGTTCTTGGCCGAGAGCTGCAAGAACTTGAAGGCGAGGTCCTTGCGGCCGGTGACCGCGTGGATGCAGGCCATGTTGTAGTACGCGTCGCCGAAGTCCGGATCGGTCTCGACGGCCTTTTGATAGGCCCTGATCGCGTCCGGGTACTCGTTGCGCATGTAGTGGGTCACGCCGATGCCGTTGTACGCCTCGGGCACGGGAGCGAGCGCCGCGGCCTTCTCGAACAGCTTGCGCGCCTGCTCGGGCTGGCCCACCTCGAGCTGCTTCTGGCCGTCGCCGAGCAGCTCCTGCACGCGCGCGAGCGTGGCCGGCGAGACCTTGGCGCGCGCGTCGGCGTGCGCGGGCGCGCCGGGGACGATCTTGCGCAGGGTCACGCCGCCCTTGCCGGGCGCCTTGGCGTGACACGCGTCGTTGCCGCGCTCCACGGCGCCCGAGAGCTGCGTGTTCGTGCCGTTGGCCATGAGCAGCGCCGAGAGCCACGACTCCTTGGCGGTGCACTGCGGGCCGTCGAGGCAGAGGCGAAGCTCGCCGGAGAACGTGCCGTCGAGGAGCGAGCCGTGCATCACCTCGGCGCCCTTCTGGAGCGCAGGGCAATCCGCGGCAGGCTCGGTGAGTTTGCCGATGACGCCGTCGCCGGTCTCGGTGACCTGCACGGTACCCATGGGCATGCGCCAGTTGCCCGCCACCGAGGCCGCGTACGCGAAGCCGGGTGCGAGACAGATGACAGCTGCCGCGAGGGGTCGAAGCACGGCCCCATGCTAGGTCACAAAGCACGGGAATGGGGAGCCGCACGCGGTGTTCCGGCAGCCGGAGGGAGCCATGCACGCACGCGCGCAAAGATGGATTCGGGAGGCGATCTCGCTGGCCGTGACGCTCAGCGTCGTCCTGGTGGGCCGGGCGGCGCTCGCGGACCAATACGTCGTCCCGTCGGGATCGATGGAGCCGACGGTCCAGGTGGGCGATCACGTCGTCGTTGCCAAGGCGAGCTACGGGATTCGCGTGCCGTTCACGGAGCAGTACCTGGTTCGCTTCCGGGCGCCGCAGCGGGGCGAGGTGGTGGTGCTCGACTCGCCCGAGGACGATCACGTGCTGCTCAAGCGCATCGCCGCGCTGCCGCGCGACGAGGTGGCCGTGCAGCATGGCGCGCTCATCGTGAACGGGGCGCAGGTGCCGTGGCGGCAGACGACGGATGGCGTGGAGGAGCTGAGCGACGCCGGCGCGCACCCGCTCGGGCTCGATCGCGGCGGCGGACCGGACTTCGGGCCCACGCGCGTGCCGGATGGGAAGCTGCTGGTGCTCGGCGATCACCGCGGCGATTCGCGAGATGGGCGGTACTTCGGATTCGTGGAGCAGCGAAGCGTGCTCGGGCACGCGCTGGGTGTGTTCTGGCGCGGCGGGCCGACGTGGCGAGGGTTGTAGAGCATGCGGCCGTTGGCGCTCGTCGTCGGCTGCTTGGTCGTGAGCGCGACGACCTGTGCAACCGTGCCATCGCTGGTTTTCTGCTCGAATGCACCGATCTCGGAGATCCTCTCGCCGAGCGGCGCGGCAAAGGCAATCGTCTTCCGTCGGCGCTGCTATTCAGACAGCTGGACCTCCGTTTCGATCGAAGCACGCGACGCGAGGCTTCCGATCTGGGATGGAAACGCCGGGACGTTCTTCTCGGGCTTCAACCATTACGACAGAATCCCGGACGTCCCCGCAGTGAGCTGGCTCGATCCGAATCGTCTTCGCATCGAGTACGACTGGCGCGATCAGCTTCGCGACAAGACTGACCACGCGCACGGGGTCGCCGTCGAATACGTCCCCATCGGCGCGCCGGGGCCGAACTCCTTCGTTGAGCCCGGAGGCCCGCATTCGGCTCCGCAGCCCGCTCCGAAACGCGAACGCTACTGGGAGATGCGACCTTCGCCACAACGATGCGGTGAGAAGAAGACCGAACCGACCGGCAAGCCGTTCATCTGACCCCGCGCGCGATGGCTCGCGCAGATGGACGGCCCAATTACGCGGATCGCCCCGCCCGGCGCCTTCCCACCCGCTCGGCGCGCTGCTATCACCGAACGCGATGCCCCCCTCGCTGCGCAGCCTCGCTGTGCTCGGCTTGCTGCTCGCGAGCGCTTGCCACGGCACCACCACCACCACCGACGCCGGTCCGCCCGCGCCGCTCGGGCCGCACCCGCTCTACGCCAGCGACGCCGGCGCGCCGGGAAATCCCTTCCCCGACGATCGCCTGGTGCTGAACGGCCAGCTCACCGTCCGCGACAACTTCTGGCAGGACTACCTGCCCCAGAGCTCGCAGACGCACACCATGGCCACGTTCCAGAGCGGGAACGCGCCCTCGCTGGCCACCGTCGCGGGACACGGGAACTCGGGCTTCACCCTGGTGCGCGTGTCGGACGCGCTCGATCCCGCGTCGCTCGCGGGCCACGTGTTCTTCGCCGAGAAGGTGAACGGCGCGTGGACGAAGGGCCCGGACGCCGTCGCCCAGTTCGTCGATCCGGGAAATGATAACTATTTTGTTGCAATTCGCGCTGCCACGCCGCTCGCCAATGGCCAGCCCGCTGCGCTCGTGCTCGCGAAGGGTTTGATGACCGCCGACGGCACCGCGCTGGTGCGCCCGCCGGACTTCGACACCGAGGCGAAGTCCGAGAGCGATCTCGCCCAGCTCGCGACCGCGCTCGGCCTCAATGCCAGCGACGTGCTGCTCAAGCTCGATCTCGCGGTGCAAGACTCGACGAAGGACGTCCTCCAGATCGCCGCCTGGGCCGGCCAGGACGCGCCGGTGAGCTACACGCTGCACACCGCCGATGGCGGCAACGATCTCCTCGCGCCGCTCGGCGTCTGGACCGGCCCCGACGTGAGCAACTGGAGCGCGTACCTGCGCAACGGCGACGCCAGCCGCGTCTCGCCCGATGCCGGCATCTCCGCGGTGGGCACCGTCGCGCTGGGCACCTTCGACAGCCACGACCTGCGCGACTTCGTCTACGACAGCGTGGGCAACGTGATCTCCGCCGGCTGGAAGCCCGACTGGATCGCCAACCCCGACGGCGCGCCCACCACGCCGCTGCACTTCGTGCTCACCCTGCCCACGCCCGACAAGAAGGTGAATGGCAAGTACCGGGTGATGATCGTGGCGCACGGCCTCGGCAGCCGGAACACCTTCGACACCAGCCCCAGCCGCGACACCCAGACGCTGGTGGGCGCGCTCGCGGTGCGCATGGCCGAGAACGGCATCGCCTGCATCGGCATCGACGACGTCGACCACGGCACGCGCGGCAACTACCTCCAGCTCTTCGACATGAACGACATCCGCACCACGCGCGAGAACTTCCGGCAGACCACCGCCGATCTCCTGCAGCTCTCGCGGCTGGTGCCCCAGCTCGACGTCGACGGCGACGGCCAACCCGACCTCGACGCCAGCGACATCGCCTTCTTCGGCAACTCGCTGGGCAGCATCGAGGGCGAGCCGTTCCTGGCCACCGACCACCGCGTGAAGTACGGCGTGCTCAACGTGCCCACCGGCGGCCTGGGCATGATGTTCCTCACCGACCAGCAGGCGCCCACGCTGCACTTCTTCGTGGGCGCGCTCATCGCCTCTGCGGCGGGCGTCGACATCGGCAAGCAGCCCGCGTTCGACCAGACGCTGCTCGTGTTCTCCAGCGAGGGCCAGACGGTGTTCGAGCCGGCGGATCCCTTCGACTACGCGGCGCTGCTCGCGCAGAAGCACGTGCTCGCGCAGGAGGGCGTGGGCGACAAGACGCTCCCCAACGTGAACACCGACGAGCTCTTCGCGGGCGCGCAGCTCGCCGAGGTGACCGCGCCGCTCGATGACGCGGCTGGCGTCTCCGGCTTCACGCGCGTCACGCCGAGCGACTACGGCATCACCGACCCGAGCTTCGATCCGCACAGCTCCTTCTTCTACATTCCGCAGGTGCAAGCACAGGCCGTCGACTTCCTGGTCTCGCACGGCACCTCGATCACGCCCATCCACCCATGAAATTTCTCCCGCCCCTCGCCTCCGCCGCGCTGCTCGTCTGCGGCTGCTCCACCCCCAAGGTCGCCGCCTCGGAGGCCTTCGGCCCCGAGCTCACCGTGCACACCGTGCCCGAGGGCGCCGAGATCTTCCGCGATGGCCGCAGCCTGGGCCTCGCACCCGTTAACGTTCCGGTTAAGTCGGCGGACGCGACCTTGAGCCTCGAGGCCCACCTCGGCGGCTACCAGCCCGCGAAGGCCACCCTCGACGCCAAGGATCTCCGCCAGCAAGGCGGCGGGGAGAGCTGGATGGCGCTCAAACCGGAGACCATGGGCACCGACGCCCCCGCCATCGATGCCACCAAGGCCGCCGACCTGGACAAGGGCGGCGTCGCGCTCAGCAAGGCCAAGCGCTGCAAGGAGGCGCTGCAGTTCTTTGGCCGGGCCATCGCCCTCGACGGCCGCTACCCCAAGGCCCGCCGCGACCGCGCCCACTGCTACGCCGCCCTGCACCAGTGGGACGCCGCGGCCACCGACCTCGAGGTCTACTTGAGCATCGTTCCCGATGCGCCCGATGCGCAGAAGGTTATCGAGGAGATCTCCAAGCTCCGCGGCGGCCGCGAGATGGACCTGGCGCCGGCCGAGCAGACCGGCGGCGGGAGCACGCACTGATGACCAAGAAGGTCAGCGTGGGCGCGGCCGACCTCAAGGAGGGCGAGCTGCGCGGCGTCGAGGTGGACAAGCGGATGATCCTCCTCGCGCGCGACGCGGGCCGCGTGCACGCCCTCGACAACTGGTGCAACCACGCCGGCTGCCTGCTCTCCGGCGGCCGCGTGGAGCGCAACCTGGTCATCTGCCCCTGCCACGAGGTGGGCTTCGAGCTGGCCACCGGCCGCGTGGCCACCTCGCCGCGGCTCTGCGACGATCAACAGCGATTCGCCGCCGAAGAGCGCGATGGTCAGATCTGGGTCGAGCTCCCCGACGACCCCTGAGGTGCCCGATGGGACACGAAGGCCACGACGATCACGATCACCCGCACCACCACGGGCACGGGCACGATCATCACCACCACGGGCACAAGCACGATCGCCACGACGTGCCGCACGAGCACCGCGAGCACGCGCAGGTGAGCGTGGCCGCCTGGGCCATCACCTGCTCCGATACGCGCACGCCCGCGGAGGACGAAAGCGGCAAGGTCCTGCGCGCCGAGCTGGAGAAGGCCGGGCACACCGTCGCCGGCCAGCAGATCGTGAAGGACGACGCGGCCGCGCTCCGCGCTGCCATCGAGCACGCGCTGGAGCACGGGGCGCGCGCCATCGTCATCTCCGGCGGAACGGGGATCGCGCGGCGCGACGTGGCCGTGGAGACCGTGGGCGCGCTCTTCGAGAAGGCGCTGCCTGGCTTCGGCGAGCTCTTCCGCATGCTCTCGTTCGAGGAGATCGGCTCGGCGGCGTGGCTGAGCCGCGCGGCTGCGGGCACGTATCGCGGCGCGCTGATCTTCGCCCTGCCCGGCTCGCCCAACGCCGTGCGCCTGGCGCTGCACAGGCTCATCCTCCCCGAGCTGGGCCATGCGGTGCGCGAGCTCTTGCGCTAGTCGTTGAGCGTGCTCTCCCCTGCGCGCGCCCGGGCGCTCGGCCCCCTGCTCGACCGCTTCCTCGCGGACTACGACCACCGCGCGCGCATCGCCTTCGATCCCATCGAGCTGCCGCACCGCTATCGCCGCCCGGAGGACGTGGAGGTGAGCGCGCTGCTCGCCTGCTCGCTCGCGTACGGCCGGGTGGATCTCTTCAAGCCCAAGCTCGAGCGCCTGCTCGCCAGCATGGGCGGGAGCCCGGCCGACTTTGCTGCCGCGTTCGATCCGAAGCGGCACCGCGCCGTGTTTGAAGGCTTCGTCTATCGCTTCAACCTCGCGAGCGACATCGCCCTGCTCGTGGCGGGGATGGGCGCGATGCTGCGCGAGCACGGCTCGCTGGGCGCGGCGTTCCGGCCCGACGTGCCGCTGCGTGACGCGCTCATCGATTTCACCGGCCGGCTGCGCAACCACCCGCGCGCCGCCATCGTGCGCGAGCTGGGGCCGGTGCGCGGGCTCGATCACCTGCTGCCCGACCCGGCCCGCGGCGGCTCGTGCAAGCGGCTGCTGCTCTTCCTGCGCTGGATGGCGCGCGGCCCCGACGGTGTGGACTTCGGGCTCTGGAAGCTGCCGACGTCGAGGCTCGTCATCCCGCTCGATACGCACATCGCCCGCATCAGCCGCCTGCTGGGGCTCACCGCGCGCAACGATCTCTCGTGGAAGACCGCCGCGGAGATCACCGCCTCGCTGGCCCTGCTCGATGCGAACGACCCCGTGAAGTACGACTTCGCGCTCTGTCACTACGGCATGAGCGGGGTGTGTCCGGCGCGGCCGGTGCGCGAGAACTGCCGGCGCTGCGCCCTGCGCGTGAGCTGCAAGGTCGGCCGACGCCTGCCCAACGCTCGCGCGAAGCTGGAGACGGCCCACCACCGGGGGTAGGCTGCACGTTGCAGCCTCACCTGGGAACCGGGCGGACGCGTGCTCATCGGCAAGGCCACGCCGCGCGATCGCGACTTCCTCGAAGAGCTCGCCGCCGAGGCGTTCCGGGCCTTCGGGAGCTACGGCAAGCTGCTTCGCGGCTGGAGCGACGAGCCCGGCGTGCACACCTACATCGCGCGGAGCGACCAGGAGCGCGTGGGCTTCGTGATGCTCGGCTTCTACTACTCCGACCACGACCGACGCGCGGTCTACGGCGACGTGCTCGCCATCGCCGTCTCGCCCACGCACCGCGGCCACGGCGTGGGCCGGCTCCTGCTGCGCCACGCGGTGGAGACGGCGTACCAGGCGCGGCGGACCTTGGATGTCCGCGAGGTGCGCTTGAGCGTGGCCGACACCAACACGCGCGCGCAGAAGCTCTTCCTGAGCGAGGGCTTCAGCGAGGGTGAAGAGGCGCGCGGCCGCTACGACGGCGGCCAGGAAGCGATCCGCATGGTGCTCAAGCTCGCGCCCGAGCGAATGCGGTGAGTTTAACGGAATCGTTAACTAGAACTGGCCCTGCATCGAGCTCTTGCCGGCCACGAGCCCGATCGCCGAGAGCGCCGCGAGCCCGCAGATGATGAAGCCGGTGAGCGCCCAGCCCGCCTCGCCGCGGCTGTCGAGGCGCAGCCCCAGCTCGGCCCAGGCCACCGCGTCGATCGCCGCGATCGGAACCATGAGCGGCAAGAGCCGTGACTTCCGCCACGTGGACACGTGGTAGCCCACCCACGCCTGGGCCATGCCGTTCACCAGCCCGCCGACCGCCACGGCGGCCAGCACCGCGCCGCCGAGGCCCAGGTGCTGCAGCACCGGCAAGCTCGCGCCAATCGTCGGATCGAGCGCCTGCACCAGGAGGATGACGCCGACCGTCGCCCACACCGCTGCGCGCAGCAGCTGCAGCACGGCCGAGAGGGAGAGGAACTTCTGCTGGAGCGTCGGCGAGGCCACGGCTACGTCCGCCGGAAGCGCTGGTGGACCTCGAGCACGATCTCGCCGTCCTGGAAGACGCGCACCGAGCCCGAGGTCTGCGAGACCGTGACCGCAATGGCCTTGGTCTCCTTGGTCATGGCCGCGCTGGCCGCGTGGCGCGAGCCCAGCCCGAGCGGAATCTTGATGTCCTCGCGGCTGGCCTGCAGGTAGCGACCCGCGGCCAGCACCACGCCGTCCTCGCGGATGATGAAGCCGCCGTCGAGCACCGCGAAGTTCTTGATGGCGTCGCGGATGCTCGGATCGAGCACGTTGCGGTCCGACTCGCTGATGCCCGCGAACGGATTGAGCGTGAGCTGCTTGCTGATCTCGAGGACGCGCGTCGAATCACCGATCACCATGATGGTGCCGATGGGGTGACCCTCGAAGCCCTCCTGGCCGATGGTGAGCGCCAGGTTGATGATGGCCTCGATGGCCTGCGAGTTGAATGCCTCGCCCAGGTTGAGGCCTGAGAGGTCGACCTGGTCCTCTTCGAAGCGCTGGCCGATGACGACCTTGATGAGCGTGTCGAGCACGCGTCCATCGGAGCGGCCGGTGATGCAGAGCACCGTCTCGCCTTCGACGAGGAGCCCCGCGGACACCGCGGCCACCAGCGCCACCTTCATCTTCTCGGTGCGCGCGTAGTCGTAGTGGGGCACGCGCACGCACGCGTACTTGGCGGCGTGGAGCTGTTTGATGAGCTTCTCGTCGGTGACACCGTAGATGAGCTTCTTCTTGATGGGCCGGCCGCGCATCTCCGCGGGCGAGAGCGGGTGGTCGCTCACGCAGAGCACGTGGTCCACGTCGGCCTTGGCCGCGAGCGTGAGCGCGCTGCGCAAGAACTCCCTGTCGAACTTGGTGGATTCGCCGGACACGATCAGAGCCTAGGTGGTGAAGGCGCGGGCCTCAAGATTCACACTCCGCGCGCTTCAGAAGGCCCGACCCTGCGCGCCGTCCACCGTGATGCAAGCGCCGGTCACCCAGCTCGCGCGCGGCGAGCACAAGAAGGTCACCGCCTCGGCGACCTCCTCCGGTTTGCCGAACCGCTTCCACGGCAGCTCGCGCTCGATCATCTGCCCGATGCGCTCGGGGTCTTTCTGCTGGCGGCGATCCCAGCTCCCGCCGGGGAACATGATCGAGCCGGGAGCGACGGAGTTCACCCGAATGCGGTGCTTGGCGAGGTCGACGGCCATCTCCTTTGCGAGCCCGATCATCGCTGCCTTGGCCGCCGTATACGGGCCGCTGGTGCAGTACTCGCGGCCGCAGATGCTGCTGATGTGCACGATGGAACCGCCGCCGTGATCCTTCATCCATGCGACCGTGTGCTGGCTGCACCACACGGCAGACATCAAGTTGAGATCGAGGATCTGCTTCCACTGTGCGGCGGTCGCGGTGTCGAACGGGCCGGTGCCGAGCGAGCCACCGGCGTTGTTGATGAGCACGTCGAGCGCGCCGAACGCGTCGAGCGCGGCCTTCACGGCGCGTGACGCGCCTTCCTCGGTCGCGAGATCGCAGCTCGCGGCGGCGACGGCGGCGCCCTGCCCTTGCAGCTCCGCGCGCGTGCGCTCGAGGTCTTCGGTGCCGCGCGCGACGAGGAACACCTTCGCGCCCTCGCGCGCGAGCGACTGCGCCGTGGCTTTGCCGATGCCGCGACTCGCGCCCGCCACGAGCGCGACCTTGCCCTGAAGTCCGAGATCCATGCGGCGCAGCTTGTCATTCGGCTCGCGTGTGCTTCAACACCTTCGCCGCGCCGTCGCCACTCGGGCCAACGGGCAGCGCCTCGAGCAGGCGCGCGGCCACATCCGCCACGCTCTCACCGCCGAGGATCGCCAGCGGCGCCAGGTTCTGGGTGAGCGCGCCCGCGAGCTGCTGGTTGCCCAGCATCTTCAAGGTCGCGACGAGCTCCGGCGCCATGGCCTCCATCTGCGCGCGGAACGCGGCGGTGCGCGACTCCAGCGCCTGCCGCTCCACCTGTGCGCGCCGCTCGGCCGCTGCCGCCTCGGCCTGCGACGAGAGCTCCAGCGCCTGGGCGTCGTTGCGCGCCGTCGCCAGCTTGGTCACGCGATCGAACTCGCCTTCCGATTCGGCCTGCACCACGGCCAGCGCGCGCTGCGCCTCTTCGAGCTTCACTTCGGATTGGAGCGTCTGCAGCTTGGCGGCGTTGACGGCGCGGTTCACCTGCTCGCGCAACTCTTCATCGGCGAGGCGCAGCTGCTCCTGGCGCCGCCCAACCTCGGAGACGATGGCCGTGCGCTGTGCATCGGCGAGCAGCTTCTTCACGTCGCCGTCGAGGATGCGCACCTCGAGCACCTCCACGTCGTAGACGAGCATGCCGTTCTCTTCGAACACGCGGCCTGCGCGGCGCTCGTTCTCCTTCTTCTCGCCGAGCACGGCCGAGCGGATGATCTCCGCGGAGCGCGCGTGGAAGGCGTCGATGGGCGCGCCGCGCACGGTGGCGCGGATGATCGAGCCCAGGTGATCGCAGAGCAGCGCCACGTAGTTCTTCACGTTGAACCAGCGGCCATCGTCGGTGCCCTCGCGGCTGGTGAAGCTCACCCGGTAGCTCAGCGCCACCTCGAGCTCCACGTGGTCCGCGGTACGAACCCGGATGACGTCGCTCACCTTGTTGCCGTCGGTCTGCAAGAAGCAGGTGGTGAGCAGCGCCGCGTCGGTCTTGGGCTTGCCGGTGGAGAGCGTGAGCACCTCCAGCTCCTCGTCGTAGTCGAGGATGCGCACGGCCGGCCCGCGCACGACCTCACGCTTGGCGCGCCCCACCACCAGCACGGCGTAGCTCGGCGGAATGCTCACGGCCACCGCACGCGCGGCGTCGTGCGCGATGAGCCCGTAGAGCTGCGCGGTGTTCGGATCGAGCGGCCGCTTCACGACTTCGATCTGCGTCGGATCCGGCAAGAACATCTTCGGACCGGTGACGGTGTGCATCCGTCCGCTGGCGAGGTGGCGGATGTACAGGCCCTCCTTGTCTGCGAGCGGAATGGGCTGCACCTCGCCGAGCACCTCGAGGTTCTCGCTGGGGAAGAAGAAGCCCTCTTGCTCCTGGAGGAACAGCTCCTGGCCCGCGCGGTACGTGCCCGCAGGGACCTGGTCGATCTCTTTGACCTCAAACGATTTCACTGCGCGCACGTGCAGGCCGCGCTCCTTCTTCATGGGCCACGCGGCGAACGCCTTACTGCCGTTGCGCGTGACGAACTCCTCCCACGCCTCGGGGAAGACGACGGCCGGCCCGCGCACGTGGCGGCGTCGCCCCTGCGGCCCGCGCAGGAAGCAGAACTGGCCATCGAGCAGCGTCACCGCGTTGCGCACGTAGCCGCCGCCCTCGGGCACGACCTCCAAGCCGGTCGTCGGGATCCAGAAGCTCGTCTCCGAGCCCTTGATGATCCGCTCCGATCCGATCGGCGCGTTCTGGCCCTCCACGCGGTCGTACACGCGCACGCGCAGGTATTGGTCCTCGTAGAGCGCGTGGCCGTCGAGCACGCGCGCGCGCTGACCCGGCCAGAGCGGAAAGCTCGCCGGCCCGGGCACCACCACGCGTCGGCCCTGGTGCAGCTCGATGGCGGAGTTGCTGCCCTTCACCGGCTTCGCCGCGGGATCCTTCGCGGGGTTCTCGAGCACCACGTACTGCGCGCTCGTCGCCGAGACGAACGCGGCCACGCCGCTGCCTTCTTCCGCGCGCACGGGCGTGAAGCGATCGTTGCGCAGCTCCACCAGCCGCTCGGTGTTCGAGAGCGAGATCTTGGTGGGCCCCACGTAGAGGACGATGTCGCCCTTGGTGAGGTCCTGCACGTAGGCGTACTCGTTGGCGGCGACGAGGATGTCGCGCTCCCGGACGTCGCGCTCTGCCATGGCTGCTCCTCCTTCACGGGTTCGTCCGCGTGGATTGCGAAGGACGTGCCGCGCGCAAGTCCGCGCATCGCGAAGGACGCTCGTCGTCGACTGCTCCAGCGTGGATCAGGGCTGCGCCAAAATGGATCGTGTCCGCGCCGTCTCGAGCGCACGCGTGTAGAGCGCCAGGTGCCGCGCCACCATGGCGTCGCGGCCGAAGCGCGCCATCGCCTGCTCGCGACAACGGAGCCGATCGAAGCCGTGGACCGCCAGGCGCTTCAGCGCGTGGGCGAGCTCGCGCGGCGAATCCACGAGGAAGCCGGTGACGCCATCGTCCACCACCTCCACGGCAGCGCCGCGCGGGAAGGCGAGCACCGGCGTGCCACAGAGCATCGCCTCGAGCATCGCCAGCCCGAACGGCTCCTCCCAGGCGATGGGAAAGCAGAGCGCCACGGCGCCGCGCAGCAGGGCCAGCTTGCCCGCGTGGTCCACCTCGCCGAGCGCGCGCACGTGCGGCAGCCGCAGCCGCTTGGCGAGCTCCGCCGCGAAGTAGGTGCGGTCTTCGGGATGCATGGAGCCGGCGGCGTGGAGCTCGAGCCCTGCGCGCGCGGACGCGTCGATGGCGTGGTGCAGCCCCTTTTGCGCGCTGAAGCGGCCCAGGAAAGCCGCATAGCCACCGTCGCCGCGCCCGAGCGGATAGCGGCGCGCAGAGAGCCCATGGTGGATGACCTCGCCGCGTGCCGAACGGCTCCATTGCTCGCGCTGGCTCTGGGACACGAACGCGTGGTGCACGCGTGGGCTCGCGCCGTCCCGCCCGAGCGCGTGGTGCACGCTGAGCACCAGCGGCGCGCCCAGCCAGTGCGCGAAGTCGGCCATCGCGGGGCAGTGCGCGTGCACGAGATCGAAGCGGCCGTCGCGCGCGATGAGCGCGGCCGCGCGCCGGCAGTGCAGCACCTCCGCGTCCACGCGCGGCGGCCAGATCGCCCGCGAGAGCGGGCTCACCACCTCGCAGCGGCCCTGAAATCCGCCCCGCGATCCCGGCGCCGCGAAGAGGGTGACCTCCACGCCCAGCGCCGAGAGCCCGTCGACGAGCTCGGCGATCACCAGCTCCGTGCCGCCGTAGCCGCGGGGCGGCACAGGCAAGCAGGGCGGCGCCACCATGGCCAGCCGCAAGCTGGAGCGCGGTCGCATCGGCACCTTCCCGGACAACGTCGCCTTTCGGGCAAGGTGGGCCCGCCCGCTCGCGGTGACAATCGCGGCCCGCTCGACCGTGCGCCCCGCGACGAAGCCAGCCAGCGGTCGAAGGCCCCACGGGCGCCGTGGACTCGCCGAGCGGAAGCGCCGTAGTGTCTCCGTCCTCGGCCGATTCGTCGTGTTCGTCATGCGTCGCTTGCCCCGCAACCGCTCGCTCGCCTCGATCTGGCTCGCGCTCGCGCTCGCGCAGGTGCTGGGCTGCGGCGCGTGCCACCAGGTCACGAGCACCTCGGTGAACACCATCGGCAAGGACGGCGGCAAGCTCCACTCCGACGACTGCGGCTTCACGCTCACCATCCCCGCGGGCGCGCTGCCCCAGGACGTGCCGTTCGTGCTGCAGACGGTGGCGAGCCCGAACCTGCCCAGCATCACCGGCCGCGTGCGCGTGTCGAAGGACTGCGGTGTGCAGCCCATCGTCCCTTTCGCGAAGCCGGCCACGGTCACGCTCGACTACGACCCTACCCAGGTGCCGAAGCAGGTCTCCGAGGGCGACGTCGACGTGCGCGTGGCGCCGAGCAGCGCCAAGGAAGTGCGCCTCCAGAACCTCTCCGTCGACACCAACGCGCACGTGGCCACCGCGACCACCACGGCGACCGGCGACTTCTTCGCCACCGCACCGCAGGGGCCGCAGCCCGCGGAGATCGATCTCACGCCCGCTTCAGCCGTGGCGCTCAAGCCGGGCCAGACGCAGCAGTTCACGGCCGTGGTGAAGGACGACACGGGCGAGCCCGACCCCACGCCGGTGACCTGGGCCGTGGACCTGCAGCGGGTGGCGACCATCGACTCGAACGGGCTGCTGACGGCGGTCGCGCCGGGCGTCGCGGTCGTCACGGCCGCGGCCGGCACCGTCACCGCGAGCGTGCAGGTGTACGTCATCTCGCAAGTGCCCAGCCCTTCGCAGTTCGACTGGGAGAACCCGCGACCGCAGGGCAACGACATCCACGGGCTGGGCTTCATCGATGGGCAGCTGCTCGTCGCGGCCAACAACGGCACGGTGGTGGCGCAGCTCGGCGACGGCGGCTTCGCGCGGCTCTCGAGCGGGCGGAGCCTGGCGCTCGCGGGCGCGGCTTCAGGCGGCGGTCGGCTCGGCGCCGCGGGGACGCTGGACGTCGTGCAGCAGAGCGTGGAGCTGATTCAGGGCGTGCTGGTGTCTCTGGAGGGCGACGCCGCGGAGGTGCAGGAGGTCGACCCGAGCAGCCTCTCGGCGCGCGCGGTGTACGGCGACGACGCGGGCGTGATCGCCGTGGGCAGCGGCAACGACTGCTACCTCCTGCGCAACGGCGATCTGCCCGACGCCGGTTGGGTGGGCGTGGAGACGCCGGTGTCCGAGGCGCTCATCGCCGTCGACGCGGATCCCGTGGGCGGCCGTCGCGTGGTGGGCGCGCGCGGCCAGGTCTATCGGCTGAATGAAACCGATTGGTTTCCAATCTGGGACACGCCGCTGGAGACGCTGCTCGCGCAGGCCACGATGGTGGGCCACGACGCGTATGCCGTCGACGGCGCGAACGGGCTGCACCACTTCGTCGAAGGCCAGGGCTGGCAGCCGGATGACACGCCGCCCGGCGTCGCGCTCGACAACGTGGGCCTGCTCGGACGACTCGGGACCACGGTCGCGCTCGCCGGCCAGGACACGACGCTCTTGCCACACCTCTGGCTGCGCGACGGCGCCACCTGGACCGAGGCGCCCGGCATCGACATCCACGACCAGCTCTACGCCGCCGCCAGCGACGGCACCACGAGCTGGGTCGCGGGCACGAACGGCGCGCTCTACACCGTGGACGACGGCGGCGTGACGAGCGTTCGTACGGGCTCCGTCGACGACATCAGCGCGATCGCGGTGGGCCCGGACGGCTCGGCCTTCGCGGTCACCTCGGACGGCTGCGGCGACGCGCTCTGCACCTCGCAGCACCCGGAGCTTCTGGTGCGCGGCAGCGACGGCACCTGGACCGTGGCCGCGAACCTGCCGCCGTCGGATCCGCTCCGCGCGGTGGCCGTGCGCTCCAGCGGCGACGTGTTCCTCGCGGGCGACAACGGCGTGGCCTGGCACTTCAACGGCAACTCCTTCGATCTCCTCAACACGCCCACCACGCTCAACATCCACGCGCTCAAGGTCTGCGGCGGCGACGTGTGGATGGTTGGCGACCAGGGCCTCATCGCCAAGTTCGACGGCGCCAGCAACTTCGTGGCCGAGGGCAGCGTGGGCGCGAACCTCTGGGCCATCGCCTGCCCGAGCGATCACGACATCTGGGTGGCAGGCGACTACGCGCTGCTCAACTTCGACGGCCAGAACTGGAACCAGTCGGCGAGCACCGTGAACATGCAGCCCTGGCGCGCGCTCTACGTCTCCGACGAGGAGATCTGGGTGGCCGGCGAGACCGACTACCTGCTCCACGGCGATCGCGTGGGCAACACCTGGGACGCCGTGCAGGACCCCGCGGGCCTGCGCATGCACGGCGGCTACGGCCTCTGGGCCAGCGGCCCGGGCGACCTGTACCTGGTGGGCACGCAGCAGCGGCCGCGCCAGGGGCTCCTGCTGCGCAACGACGGCGCGGAGTGGTACGCGCTCGACCCAGGCACGGACCACGAGCTCTACGCAATCGACGGTGCGGGCGCCGGCGACTTCTTCATCGCCGGCAACGGCGGCGCCATCCTGCACTCGCACGATTAACGAATTCGTTAACTAGCCGCGCGGGAAGGCGAGCCGGAAGAGCACGCCCTTCCCGTCCGCGAACGCGTGCAGGAGCGCCTTGCGCAGCGCGGCGATGGCGCGATCGTCGATCTCCAGAATCCGCCCGTGCGCGATGGGATCGCGCAGCTTCACCTTGCTCTCGTCGACGAACTCCGCGAGCGCGTCGAGGAACGCAGCCGGCCAGCCTTGCTGAGTCTCCAGAAAATCGTTCAGCACGGCCAGGTGCGGCTCACGACGCTTGCGCAGCGCGCGCGCGACCTCGCCGAGGCCGGGCGCCTTGAGCGGATGCTCGCGGTCGAAGGCGCCCACGAACTTGTCCGCGTACTCGGGCCTGCCACCGCGCTCGCCGCGCTTCGAGGGCTCGAGCAGCTTTCGACGCCGCTCCGGATCGTCGAGCCAGCGCTCGAGTGGCGTCACCATGCACACGTACAGCGCGCGCTCCAGCACGCCCGAATAGAGCACCGCCACGCCCGCGCCCGGCAGATCCGTCTGCAGCGCCTTCTGGTAGTTGAGCTCGGCCACGCGCAGCGCGGCCACCAGCGGCGCCGGCGCTTCGGGAACGCGATCGTCGAATGCCCGGCTGATCTCCGCTTCCACATTGGCCAGCGCTTCGGCCTCGCGCGCCTGGAGCTCCGCCTGCAGCGCGGCCTTGCGCTCCGACTCCGCGCGCTGCTGAGCGGCCTCTGCATCAGCCTGCGCCGCGCGCGCCTGCTTCTCCGCGGCCTGCCGCTGACGCTCGAGCTCCGCGAGCTGGCGCCGCAGCCGCGCGAGCTCGCCTTCCCGATCGGCGACCGCGCGCCGAACGGCCTCGGCTTCGGCACGGGCGGCGTCGACCTGCTTGCTGGCGTCGGCGAGGACCTCGCGCTTCCAGGTGAGCTTCTGCTGCGCGAGCGCGAGCCCACGCTGCGCTTCCGGATCGGACGGATCGTGCGCGAGCGCGGCGCGGAAAGCGGCCTCCGCGGCTTCGAAGTCACCCGCCAACGCATCCAGGTGACCGCGATCCACCTCGGCCAGCGCGCGCACCCGCGGTGGCGCGCCCTCGGAGAGCGCGGCGAGGACCTCGCGGGCCTGGTCGGGACGCTCGGCCAATCGGTGCGCGCGGGCAGTGAGCGCTGTCGCCAGGTCGCGATCGGCGTGGGACTCGGCGCTGATGAGCGGCTCGAGCGCCTTCAGGGCGCGCTCGGGTTGGCCGAGCAGGAGCGCGAGCTGCGCTGCAGCGAGCTCGGTGGACGGCCCCGGATCGCGCGCCTGGGCCTCGGCCAGCCAACGCTCCGCGCGCTCGCGCGCGCCCGAGAGCGCGGCCACCTGGGCCGCGTGCGCCCAGTCCGAGGGGCCGAGCGCCTTCGCGTCATCGGTGGCGATGTAGAGCTCGAGGGCGCGGGCCAGGTTTCCGCCCAGGCCGTGGAAGCGCGCGGCCAGGGTGCGCGTCGGCGGATCGCGCGTCTCCTCGAGGACGGCCGCCGCCTCCGCGAGCCGCTCCTGGGCCGCGAGCGCGAGCCCGAGGAGGAGCCGGGCGTCGTCGCTCTTGGAGACCTCCAGGGCTGCGCGGGCCTGCTCCTCGGCCTCGGGCCAACGCTCGGCCTGGAGCGCGGCATACGCGTACGCTTGCAGGAAGCTCGCATCTCGGCGGTGCGTGGCGCGCGCGACCTGGAAGGCGGGAAGCGCTTGCAGAAAGAGGCCGGCGTCGAGGCTTCTGCTGGCGAGGCGCAGCGCCAGCTCGGGACTCTGCGGATGTTGCGCGAGCCCCTTCTGGTAGGCCTCGAGCGCGGCCTCGGGCTTTCCGAGCGCGTGCAGGCAATCGCCGATCGCCGCTTCGACCGCGGGCAGCATGAGGATGGGCGCGGCGCGCTCGAGGAGCGGCAGGGCCTCGGCGTACCGGCCGCCCTCGAGGAGCTTTCCCGCCAGCTGCAGCTCGGCCGCGGCGTCCGCGCGGGCGCGCGCTGTCTTTCCGCCCTTCGACATGCTTCGCAGATTAGCTGCTTGCCTCCGTCCAGCCACCAGCCACCAGCCACGAGCCACGGTGGTCTCTGCGTGCTACGCTCACCGCCATGCTCCGATTCAAGCTCGGGTTGGGGTTGGCGGCCGTCCTGCTCGCACTTCCCGGCGCAGCGCAGGCCGAGGCCACGCTGAAGATCCTCAAGTCTCCGGTGGTGGCGGGCGAGGTGGTTCGCCTGCGCGTCCACGTCGATGGCCCGCTCCAGGCACCGCTCCGCGGCGTTTCTTCGCTGGGCAGCGTCGGTCCGTTCGCCGAGGCGGGCGCCAACACCTACGAGGCCGACTACTCGCCGCCCAAGGGCCTCGGGCCGGCGATGTCGGAGATCGCCGTCTACGAAGATCGACCCGGCGGCCTGGTGGCCTACGCGCTGGCGAACATCGCCGACACCGTGAAGATGACCACCAGGGTGAAGACGCACGAGGCCATCTACGTGCGCGCCGGCTCGCAGCGCTATGGCCCCTTCCACCCCGAGGCGAGGGGCGAGCTCTCGCTGCTCTTCGTCGCCAACGGCGAGATCACCTCCGCCGACCTCGAGTCCGCGCAGGGCAAGCCGCTGGGCAAGCTGACCTTGAAGCCGCATCTGGCGCGCTCCGTGGCCGTGGCCCGGCCCACCAAGCTCCGCGCCGGCGACAAGCGCGAGCCCGAGGTGCTCCTCATCGTCGCCCACGAGCCCGCGCTCAAGTTCGAGATGCCCAAGGCCACCATCACCGGCGGCACCATCGCCAACGACCTCAAGGGCTCGCCGGAGTACGCCCAGCGCTACAAGGTGACGCCGCCCGCGAGCTTCGACGGTTCACTCTCCGTGAAGTTCGTGGACAGCCTGGGCAAGACGGTGGGCACGGCCGCGTTCTTCGCCGCGCCGCCGCCGGTGGCCAAGATCCAGCTCAAGCTGCCCGAGAAGTCGCTCTCGCCGGGTGAGCGCGCGGTGGTGGACGTGACCCTGCTCGACGCCACCGGCAACGGCATCGACGGCGAGCTCAGCCTCGACGTGGACGCGGGGAAGATGTCGCCTCCCCTCTCGCTCGGCGGCGGGCTCTTCAACGCCACGTTCACCGCGCCGGCGCACGTGCCCGAGGGCGGCTCGGTGCACCTGCGCGCCAAGGTGGCCGACAGCGACGCCACCGCGGCGGGCGACTTCGCCATGCACGGCGGCAAGCCGGCCAAGGTGGTGTTCCACAAGCTCGCGCAGCCCGCGCGCGCGGGCGAGCTCGTGCAGGTGGAGCTGCAGGTGTTCGACGAAGGCGGCGATCCCGCCGACGCCGAGAACCTCGAGGTCGCTGCGGACCACGGCGAGGTGCAGGGCGTGCACAAGCGCAGCAACGCGCTCTTCGTGGTGGACGTGAAGAGCGAGGCCGACGCGAGCGACCTCTTGCTCACGGCGCGCGACGGCAAGAACCCGCTGGAGGGCGAGAAGAAGCTCTCCCTCGAGCCGGCGAGCACGCTGCCCTTCGCGCTGCTGGGCGTCGAGGGCGGCTTCACCAACAACTTTGGCCACGTGAGCGCGGCCACGCTCACCGCGGCGGGCCACTTCCTGGTCGGCCCGCGCGGCACCAGCTTCTCGGGCACCGCCGGCTTCCTCGCTGGGTACCTGCCCGAGGTGACCGAGACGCTGACCTCCGACCAGTCGACGGCGGGAACGCTCACGCTCTCGCGCATTCCGCTGATGGCGCGCGGCGGAGTCTTCACCGCGCTCGGCGACGTGGGGCTCTTCGGCGGCATTGGACTCGGCGTGGAGAAGCTCTCCGGACAGCTGGTGAGCGTGGGGCGCACGCCGCTCTCGCTCGACGCGTGGCGTCCCGCGGGCGGCCTCTACGGCGGCGCGGGTTACCACCTCGGGCCCGGCTACCTCACCGTGGAAGTACGCGCGACGTACGCGACGGTGGACATCCAGAACGACGCGGTGCGCGTGAGCGGCCCGGTGGGCGGCGTCGATGGCGCGCTCGGCTACCTCATTGCCCTGTAGAGACCTGGGGGAACGGCGATGGCCTTGAAGATCCTGGTCGCAGACGACGATCCATACATCCGCGACATCATCGGCCAGATGGCCAAGCGGCGCGGGCACACGGTGATCTACGCGGGCGATGGCGCGACCACGATCGCCACCGCGCTCTCCGAGAAGCCGGACGCGGTCACGCTCGACATCCAGATGCCCAAGCTCGATGGCCGCGACGTGATGGGCCGCCTGCGCAAGGACCCCATCACCAAGAACGTGCCAGTGCTGGTGGTGAGCGCGCAGAGCGACGACTTCACCCGGGAGCTGGTGCTGGAGATGGGCGCCGACGACTTCGTGGACAAGCCGTTCGACGCGAGCCACCTCATCACCAAGCTCGAGTACCTGGTCGAAAAGCGCAAGACCGAGAAGAAGTGAGCGCGGGGAACGGCATGGGCCTTCGGCCCTGCGGGCGACACGGCGCTCGAGGCTGACCAGAGACGCGCACTCGCCGTCTCGGCTTGGCTTCTGGGAGAGGGGCGGCTGGTCGTCGACTCGTCCGCCACCGCCGCTCTCGCCTGCTCGAAGTGAGGCCGTCGAAGAAGCGCCCCGCGCCCAGAGGCGCGTCGTCGCGTGCTTGGGATCCGAGTTGGCCCTCGCGCGCAGCG
Source organism: Deltaproteobacteria bacterium (assembly GCA_018266075.1). Lineage (GTDB taxonomy): Bacteria > Myxococcota > Myxococcia > Myxococcales > SZAS-1 > SZAS-1. Next base: position 27,811 of record JAFEBB010000038.1, read on the forward strand.
GGCGTCCGCTCGGGCTACCCGGCCTTGAGCCCGTAGCGCTTCATCTTGCGCCACAGGGTCGTGGGGCTCACGTCGAGCCGGCGCGCGACCTCGCCCAGATCGCCGCCGGTCGATCGAATCGCCGCGTCGATGGCCACGCGCTCCGCGGCCTCGACCGTATCCGCCAACGATCCCCGCTCGACGATCTCCGCCACGCTGGCAGCCGTCGGCGCGCTGCCCGGATCGCGCGGCGGCCGCAGGGGGAAGTCACCCGGCCCGAGCTCCTCGCCATCGGCCAGCGCCGCGGCCTGCTCCACCGCGTTCTCCAGCTCGCGGACGTTGCCAGGGAAGTCGTGGGTCGTCAGGCGCTCCATCGCCGCCGGCGAGAGCCGACGAGGCTGCCCGGTGCGCGCGCGGTAGCGGGAGAGGAAGTGCTCGGCCAGCAGCGGGATGTCGTCGCGGCGCTCGCGCAGCGCGGGCACGCGCAGGGTCACGACGGCGAGTCGATAGAAGAGGTCCTGCCGGAAGCGCTTGTCGGCCACGGCGCGCTCGAGATCCTGGTTGGTCGCAGCGACCACACGAACGTCGACGGGCACCGGCGAGCTCTCGCCCACGCGCCGCACTTCGCCTTCCTGCAGCACGCGCAAGAGCTTCGACTGGAACGCCTGGCCGGTCTCGCTCACCTCGTCCATGAAGAGCGTGCCGCCGTGGGCCTCTTCGAAGAGGCCGCGCCGCGCGCGCACCGCGCCGGTGAAGCTGCCCTTGGCGTGGCCGAAGAGCTCGCTCTCCAGCAGGGTCTCGCTGATGGCCGCGCAGTTCACGGGAACGAAAGGCCGCTCCGCGCGCCGGCTCGCGGCGTGAATGGCGCGGGCCACGAGCTCCTTGCCGGTGCCGCTCTCGCCCTGCACGAGCACGGTCACGTCGCTCGGGGCCACGCGGACGATCTTTCCCACGAGCTCGCGCATCGCGCTCGAGCGACCGACCAGCGCCGACAGGCCGTGCCGCTGGGAGAAGTCCGCGGCCAGCAGCGCGGACTCCGTCATCAGCTGCTGGCGCTCGCTCGCGCGCTCCACGCGCAGGAGGAGCTCTTCTTCCTTGAACGGCTTGGTGACGTAATCGAACGCTCCGAGCCGCATGGCCTCGACCGCGCTCTCGATGGTGCCGTACGCGGTCATCACCACGACCTGCGGGCTCGGCTTGAGCTCCATCAGCCGCTTGAGGAGCGCCAGGCCGTCGACGGGCTCCATGCGCAGGTCGGTGAGCACCACGTCCACCGGCTCGGCGGAGATGGCGGAGAGCGCCTCCTCGGCGCCGGACGCCTCGCGCGTGGCATAGCCCGCGCTGCGAAGCAGCATGGCGGTGGTGGCGCGCATGTTCTTCTGGTCGTCGACGACCAGCACGCGGACCTTGCTCGGATCAGGCGAGATCATGAAGTCGCTCAGTGCTCTCTACGTCTGGCCGCCGCGGAGGACGCGCTTGTCGCCGACCCGCAAGGTTACACGTTCGGCGTCGAAGTATTCCCCCAGAGGAACGGTCCATTTGCGGGTCTGTCCCACGAGGTCTTTGAAGGCCTGGATGTCCATCTCCCGGTGCGCCTGAAGGTACTCCACCAGGCGGCCCTTGAGGGAAGCGATGGCCTGGGAATCGAAGTACATGTCGTCTTTCACACGAATCGCTTGCCCCCCTGCTCGAAGAAGCTTGAGGGCCTCGACCACCTGGTTGGCGGGCGCACGGAGCGACTCGACGAGCTCCGGCACGCGCGGCGGCGCGAGGCCGGCCTTGGCGAGCGCGTCCCGAATCTGTTGAACGAGGGGGCTGGCGTCGGCGCCGGTGGAAGGCTTTCCACCCGGCCGACGGACGACGTCGCCGTCGAGCTCGGCCTTCTTCGCTTCGACCAGCGCCTCGAGGACCTTGCCGAAGAGCTTGACCGGCAGCGCGTCGGCGAGCCCCGTGCGCAGCGCCTCGCGCGAGAGCCCGGGCGCGAGCGGGTGCGCCTTGGCGAAGGCGTCGAGCGCGTCCTCCGCGCGCCCAGTCAAAGCCGCGAAGTGCTCGGCGGCGATGCCCGCGCGCTCGGCGCGATCGAAGAGCAGGATCGAATTCTTGGTCGACAGCTGAGCCAGCGCCTTCTCCGCGGCCTTGGGCCCGAGCGCGAGCCGGCCCGCGAGCGCGTCGAGCCTGGCGCCGCCAAAGCCCGCGTCCTGCCAGAGCGCGAGCAGCCGCGCCTCCGGAGCTCCCTCGCGCAGCGTCTCCACCTGCTTGGCGGCGTCGGCCTTCTTGTGGCGATGCCGGCGCGGGTGCGGATCGAGCACCACGCCGCCCCCGACGGTGCGACCGCGTCCAGGCACCGGAGAGAACCCGCGCAGGATGAAGCGCTGGCCGTGCAGCGCCGCGACCTCGTCGCCGAGCGTGAGCTGCACGGGTGCGCGCTCACCGGGCTCGAGCTCTTTACGATCGAGGAGCGTCACCGTGGCCGGGACCGCCGCTGTTCCAAGATGGAGCAGCGCCTTGCCGCGCGTCTTGAGCGCGCGCGGCGCGTTGCCGAGCAATTCCAGGTCGACGTCGAGGATTCGCGTGGGCTGCAGGCTGTTCGCGGTCGCCAGCGCCATGCCGCGCTTCACGTCGGTGGTCTCGATGCCGACCAGGTTCACGGCCGCGCGCATTCCGGCCTGAAGCTGCGTCGCGGCCTTGCCGTAGGCCTGCACGCCGCGCACGCGAAGGCCCTTGGGTCCACCCGGAACAAGGTCGACCGCCTCGTCCGGCGCGAGCGAGCCGGTGAGCAGCGTGCCGGTGACCACGGTGCCGAAGCCCTTCACGGTGAACGCGCGATCCAGCGGCAGATACGCAGGTCCATCCGCGGGCCGCTCGACGATCGTCGACGCCAACTTGGCGAGCTCGGCCTTGAGCGCGTCGAGCCCTTCGCCGGTTCGAGACGAGACGCCCACCATCGGCGCGCCCTCGAGGAACGTGCCCTTGAGCGCCTCCTTCAAGTCGCTCTTGGCCATGTCCACCAGCTCGTCGCCGAGCGTGGGCGCGAGATCCATCTTGGTGATGGCCACCAGCCCGCGCTGCACGCCGAGCAGCTTGCAGATGTCCAGGTGCTCGCGCGTCTGGGGCATCACGCCTTCGTCGAGGGCGACCACCAGCACCACGAGGTCCAACCCGAACGCGCCCGCGGCCATGGCCTTCACGAACTTCTCGTGGCCAGGAACGTCGACGACGCCCGCGATCGTTCCGTCGGGCAGCGCCAGGTGCGCGAACCCGAGCTCGATGGTGATGCCGCGCTTCTTCTCTTCGACGAGCCTGTCGGTGTCGATGCCGGTGAGCGCCTTCACCAGCGAGGTCTTGCCGTGGTCGACGTGCCCGGCCGTCCCCAGGACGATGCGGCGCCCCACGGCTCAGCGCTCCTCGTCCGGCGGCGGCTCGCTGACCGTCGGCCCGGCGAAGAAGTCGTAGTCCCAGGGGAAGACGAGCAGGTCGTCGGTCTGCATGGCGAAGAAGTCGGGCCTGTAACCTTTTTGTTTCACCGCGAGCGTGGCTGTCTTCACCTCGGCGGCGCCGACGCGCTTGGCGAGCTTGGTGGCCAGCTCCAGCGTGTCGCCCGAGGCAGCCACGTCGTCCACGATGAGCACCCGCAGGCCACGCAGCTCGCGAGGCATGGTGCCGAAGGCCTTGGGCTCGGTGCGGACGATGTGATCGCGCGAGCGCCGCGAGATGCGCACCGGGTAGAAGTCGCGCTTGAGGGCCGCGGCCACCACGCCGCCCACGAAGACGCCGCCCTTGGCCACGCCCACCACAGCCTCCGGCTCCCAGTCCGAAGCCAGGCCACGCGCGAGCTCCAGCGCGAGCGCGTCGAACGACTTCCAGGAGAGCTCGCGAACGGCCTGTCCGGGAGCGCTGGAGCTGTCGTCGGTCGGCATCGGCGGAAGGCCGCCGGGCACGGTCACCGGTCGGCTCGGCCGCGACGGCGGACGCACGCCGCTCCCGGTCACGGGCCGCGGATAGCTGCCGCTGGGCGGTCGCACCGCGGGGGTACCGGCAGCTGGGGTGGGCGTGCGCTTGGCCATTTCAGAGCTCGAACCGGTAGCCGGCCTGGAGGCCCGCACCGCCTGCGGCGAAGTGACTTCCCACGCCGGAAAAATCCCCCTGCGAAGCGAGCAGCCGCGCCTGCACCAGCAGCTCACCGGGCCCCGCAGCCATGCCCAGCCCCGCGCGGGCTTCGAACGTTGGCAGCAGGTTCTGGGCGTGGCCGCTGCCGTCCATCTGCAGCGTGGCGAGGGTGATGCCCGCACCGATTCCGACGAACGGCTGCACGCTGCCGTCGAGGAAGCGGTAGCTCGCGCGCGCGAGGATGGGGATCGCCGTCAGCGATCCGGAGAGCGCCACCTCGCCTTGCGGCGGCGGCAGCGCGGCGTCCATCAGCAGCGGGTAGCGCAGGTAGTCCACCGACAGGCCCACGCCGAGCGCGCGATCGGCGCCGACCTGCACGTCTGCGCCCAGGCCCAGCAGCGGCGAGCTCCCGCCAATCTGGACGTCCATCGACACGCCCGCCATCGCCTCGAGCGCGAACGCCGGCCGTGCATTCGTCGTCGACGGCGCGGCCTCGGCCTTCACCACGGGAACGGCCGCGGCGGGCTCCGGCGGCTTCGGGTGCGAGGACGGCAAGAGCACGGCGTCGAGCTCCGGCGCGAAGAACGTGGCGGCGACGAGCCCCTCCGCGGCGCCCTTCTCGGCCTTCACCACCAGCTTGTGCGTGCCTGAATCGAGCATCACCTCGAGCAGCGTCGACGTCGACGCGAACCCGTGGGGCTCCACCACCTCGCGGTTCGCCGGCTTGGAGATGTGCGGCTCACCGGCGGGCTTGTCGTCGAGCGTGACGGCCAGCTTCGGCGCCACGACGGGCTGGAGGAATGCCGCCCAGCCGCGCAGGTCGAGCACCACCTTGCCCGGACCGGTGACGTCGAGCTCCAGCTCGCCGCCCGGCTCGACGACATAGAAGGTGTCGCTCTCGCCCTGGATCTGGGCCTGGGCGGGCGCGCCCACGGGCTGCACGTTCGCGTCGGCGCCGAAGAGCGCCAGCGCCACGAGCTGCCCGATGTGGAGCGTGCCCAAGCGCGCGCCTACTTGAGGAACTTCTCGACGAGCACTTCCGCGATCTGCACCGCGTTGAGTGCCGCGCCTTTGCGCACGTTGTCGGCCACCACGAACATGTCGATGCCCCTCTCCTGCGAGATGTCGTCGCGGATGCGCCCCACGTGCGTGAACGAGTCGCCCGCGGCCAACAGCGGCATGGGGTAGACGTTGTTCTTGGGGTCGTCGAGGACCTTCACGCCCGGCGCCTTGGAGAGCAGCTCCCGCGCCTGGGCCGCGGTGATCTTCTTCTGGGTGGTGAGGTTCACGCTCTCCGAGTGGCCGAAGAACACGGGCACGCGCACGGTCGTCGCGGAGACGGGCAGCTCCGGCAGGTGCATGATCTTGCGCGTCTCGTTCACCATCTTCATCTCTTCCTTCGTGTAGCCGTTCTCGGTGAAGTCATCGATGTGCGGCAGCACGTTGAAGGCGATGCGGTGCGCGAAGGCAGAGACCTTCACCTCGCGCGCGTTCAGGATGTCGGCGGTCTGCTTGCTCAGCTCCTCGATGCCCTTCTGGCCCTTGCCGGAGACCGACTGGTAGGTCGAGACCACCACCCGCTCCAGGCCCACCGCGTCGGCGATGGGCTTGAGGGCGACCACCATCTGGATGGTCGAGCAGTTCGGGTTGGCGATGATGCCGCGCGCCTTGTACTGCGCGATGTCGTCGGGGTTCACCTCGGGCACGACGAGCGGGACGTCGGCGTCCATCCGGAAGGCGCTGGAGTTGTCGATGACCACCGCGCCGGCCTTGGCGGCCACCGGCGCCCACTCGCGCGAGACGCTCGCGCCCGGCGAGAAGAGGCCAATCTCCACGCCCTTGAAGGACTCGGGCGTCACCGCCTTCACGGTGTACTCGTGGCCCTGGAACTCGAGCTTGGAGCCGGCGCTGCGGGGGCTGGCCAGGAGGGTGAGCTCGCCCACGGGGAAGTCGCGCTCCTCGAGCACATTGAGGAACTCGCGGCCCACCGCGCCCGAGGCGCCGAGGATGCCTACGTGGAACTTCCGAGCCATGGTCCTTCTCCCGCGAGAGTCGGGGCGTTGATACCCGCCCTGCCCCCCATTCGCAACGTGCGCCGAGAGGGCGATCGGGGGCCTTGTGGGATGCCCGGTTGACGCGCGCGTCGGCGTCCGTCAGGCGGAAGCGCTCGAGCCCTTGGCGCCCTTCATCTGCGCGGCGAAGCCGTCGGCCAGGCAGTCGATGAGCTCGAAGAAGTGGTCGTCGCGGAAGCCGGCGCCGCTGGTGATGAGGCCAGGGTCGATGACCTTGCCGTCCACGGGATCGGCGCGGAAGTAGCGGCCGAGCACGTCGGTGTGGTCACCGCCGACCAGCGCCAGCAGCGTGCCGTCCACCTGGCGCACGGTGTTCACGATGCTGTCGTTGTCCTTGGCCGCGATGGGGCCCGCAGGCGGCGAGCCGATTCGACGCGCGCGCTCGAAGTCGGGCTGCGGCGGCACCTGCACCTGTTCGCCGTCGTCGGTGGCGCTCCAGTGCCAGAGGTCGCGATAGAGGTGGTCCTCGGTCCGGTCGTTCGGCGGCGGCGCGAGGGTGGCCACGCAGGAGATGGGCACGTCTCCGCGGTTGCTGGTGGCGGTGAGCGCGCCGCTGACCTGCGGCGTGAGATCGTGCGCGAGCGCGTCGCCGAAGAGCAGGTGCATCACGAACTCCAGCGGGTTGCCCTCCTTCGCGGTGCTCACCATGAACTGCAGCCGGGTCCAGAAGCGATCGCGCTGGAGCGCGTCGATGCCGATGCGCGCCAGGTCCGCGAGGCCGGCGACGTTCGGTTTGCCGCCGGCGATGAGCTTGGCCAGCGGCGCCAGCGCCAGACCTGTCCCATAGTGCGGCGCCGAGAGGGTGATCACCGAGCCCAGCCGCGGCGCTGCGGGCGGCGCGTCGCCGAAGATCGTGCCCTTCGGCCCGTCGACGAGCGCGTTCTTCCGCGTGAGCAATGCCGCGTCCACGCCGCCCGTGCTGTGACCCAACAGGTGCCACGTCGACGCGCCGAGGTTGGCGTCGAGCTTGGCCAGGTGCCCGGTGAGCGCGCGCTGGCGCTCGGCGAGGCTGCTCACCGGCAGCGTCGGCAGCGGAATCACCGGGACCGCGCGTCCGAGGCGCGCTTGCAGCCCGCCGCGGAGCCCGCCGATGAACCGGTCGGCGAAGTACGTCCGCTCTCCCAGGTGATCGAAGCCCAGGAAGCCCGGCACGAGCGCGACGGCGTCAGGCATGTGTCCCCCCCAGCGGAATCAGCCTGCGGCAGTGCTCTTCACGGCCGCAGGCAGCTTCGCGATGAGCTTCTTGGCGAAGAGGTACGCGTCGCCAGGCCAGCGCGCGGAAACGTACCGGCCGTCCTCGACCACGAAAGCCGGCCCGTCGTCTGTGTCCGTGCCGCGCTTGCTCAGCTCGAACGGCCCGCGGACGAAGTCCGTCGGGCTCGCGAGCGTCGCCTTGACCTCGTCCTCCACGTACTCGGGATAGGTGCGGTAGTAGCGACCGAGCTTCCAGAACGTGGAGTAGTACGCCGCGCGCTCCATGTACTTCACGAGGCAGGTGGTCTTGCTGCCGTGGAGCACGCTCTTGCCGCTCGCATCCTTGCTGCGCGCGAGCACCAGCACGCCGTGGCAGATCGCCGCCACCGGCTTGCCCGTGGCCCAGAAGCGCGCGATCTGCTGCTGAAGCTCCGCACTGCCCAGGTACTGCTTCATGCCGGGCGCGTGGCCGCCGGGGAGCACGAGCGCGTCGAAGCTTGCGACGTCGACCTTGCCCCAGGCTTGCGGCGCCTTGAGCTCCGCCGAGTCGATCAGCTCCGCGTAGAACTCCTTGGGCTCGGGCTCGGCGCCGAGCTTGCCGAAGAGCACGCCGGTGAGGAGCAGGGGATCGGCCGCGGGCGCCTTGCCGCCTGCCTCGGTCGCAAAGGTCACGTCGTGTCCCGCGCGGCGCAGCAGCTTCCAGGGGACGGCGACCTCGGTCACGTCGAAGTCGGTGTCCGGCAAGGGAATGAGGACGCGGGCCATGGCCAGATTCCTCCGCGGAGGGCGACCTCCGCGCCGAAGGATACCGCCATTTCCCTGCCATCAGCCGAGGAGGATCTCGCGGATCACCTTCCCCGGCGCGTCGACGATCGACAGCGGGCGACCCAGCGGGGTGACGATCTGGTGGTCGCGATCGAGCCCGAGCTGCTGCGCGAACGTGGCCATCATGTCCTGGACGGCGATGGGCGTACCGAGGACCTTCTCGCCCTCGGCGTCGGTCTGGCCGGCGACCACGCCGCCGCGAATGCCGCCGCCGGCCATCACCGCGCTCCACGCGCCGGGGTGGTGGTCGCGGCCTTCGTTGTCGTTGATCTTCGGCGAGCGGCCGAACTCGCCCATGCAGACCACGAGCGTGCGATCCAGGCGCTTGCGCGCCGCGAGGTCGTCGAGGAGCGCGCTGAAGGCAGGGTCGAGCTTTCCGCAGAGCTCGCCGGTGCGCTCGAAGTTGTTCTGGTGCGTGTCCCAGCCGTCGAGCGCGACCTCCACCACGCGCACGCCGTTCTCGATGAGCCGCCGCGCGAGCAGACAGCCGCGGCCGAAGTCGGAGTCGCCGTACGCCTGGCGCACGCTCATGGGCTCCTCTTCGAGCTCGAAGGCGTGCAGCCCGGGGGCGTTCATGAGCTTCACCGCGTGGTCGTACACGGCGCGCCGGCCGGTGACCTTCGGGTCCGACGTCTCCGCGGCGAACGCGGCCTCGAGCTTGTCGAGCGCCCTGCGGCGGCGCGCGAAGCGATCCGCGTCGACCTTCTCCGGCAGCTTGATGTCGCGCGGCGGCTTGCCCGCCTCTTTCAAGACGAACGGGTTGTACTGCACGCCCAGCACGCCCGCGCTCACGCTCGGCCCGCCGATGGAGACGAAGGCCGGCAGATCGCTCGCGGGCCCGAGCTCCTCGCTCACCCAGGCGCCGAGCGAGGGATGCGCCACGGTGGGCGTGGGCGCGTAGCCGGTGTGCACCAGGTGCCGCGCGCGATCGTGATTTCCTTCGCGACTCGAAATCCCGCGGAGGATCGCCAGCCGGTTCGAGCGCTCAGCGAGGCGCGGCAGGTTCGCGGAGATCTGCACGCCGGGGATCTTGGTGTTGATGGCCTTGGTGGGCCCGCCCACGCTCGTTCCCGGCTTCGGATCCCAGGTGTCGAGGTGGCTCGGGCCGCCGTTCATCCAGAGCACGATGATGGCCTCGGCGGCGGCCTTGGGGAGCGCGGCCTCGGCGGCCTCGGCGCGCCAGCGCGGCATGAGCGCGGTCGCGAGAATCGAGCCCAGGCCCATGTGCAGAAAGCTTCGGCGGTGCATGGTCCGTTCCTAGTGGTTGAACTGGAACTCGCTCGAGTTGAGCAGCGCCCAGAAGAGATCTTCGTACGACTCACGCCGCGCCCGGCCCCGGAGCATCGCCCCGTCGGAGGCGTCCGCGACGAACGAGGCCCAGGCCTTGCGCTCCTCGGGCGTCGGGAGCCGCGAGAGCGTGCGCAGGTAGAGCAGCTCCACGCGTGCGGCGTCGTCGGGCTTTGACATGGCCTCTTCGAGCGTCGCGCCGGGCACGGGCTTCACCGCGCGGTTCACCAGGCCGCCGTTCAGCAGCATCAGCGCCTGGGGCACGGTGCCCGTGAAGGTGTCGTCGTCACCGCCGGCCTCGTCGACATCAAACAAGAATGTGACATCGCGCTGGAGCTGGAACTTGACCAGATTGACGCTCTTGCCTTGCTTGCCCGCGCGCTCTTCGAGCACGGGTTCCAGGTGCGTGGCGGCGACGATCGAGTTCAGCAGCTGCTCGGCGCTGAGCGGACGCAGCCTGCCGCGCGCCCAGAAGTCGTCGCCCTTGGGCTGCTCGCCGGAGACCGAGCGCTGGTACGCGTTGGTGAGACAGATCGTGCGCAGCAGCCGCTTCAAATCGTAGCCATGGGTGATGAAGTCCTGCGCGAGCGCGTCCTGTGCCTCGGGCGCCATCGTCGGGTTGCTGGGGCGCAGATCGTCCACCGGATCCACGAAGCCGCGACCGGTGAGCGCGCCCCAGTAGCGGTTGACGAGCTCGGTGGCGAACCACGGGTTCTTGTCGGAGACGATCCAGCCGGCGAGCGCGCGGCGCGGCATGTCGGAGTGGTCGAGGTCGGTGCCGTCGAGCGCGGTGGGCCGCGACATGGCGATGTCGCGCCACTCGGGCGGCGCCTTGGGGCCCATGCGCACCGGGTGGTTGATGTCGCGGACCTCGATGCGCTTGATGCCCTTCATCTCGCTCTTGCCGTCCATCGGCTTGTCCTGCGTGCGCGCGAACGCGGCCGCGAACTTGCGGAAGTCGGTCTGCTTCCACTTCTCGGTCTTGTGGTCGTGGCACTGGGCGCACTGGATCTGCACGCCCAGGAAGATGCGCGAGGTGTTGCCCGCGAGGTCCTGCGGCGCCTCGCGGTACTGGAGGAGCCAGTTCACCGCGCCGTTGACGCCGGCCTGGGCCTCGCGCGTGTCGTCGATGTCGCCGGTGTTGCGGGGGAGCGCCTCTTCGCCGCCGATGGAGTTCTGGCCGGTGGCGGAGACGAGATCGAAGACCCACTGGTTGTAGCCGGCGTTCTCGTTGAAGCGGTGCAAGAGCCAGCGGTGGAACGCGCCGCGATCGATGATGCCCTTCTGCGCGCGCAGCGGCAGGAGCAGGTCGCCCCAGTACGCGGCCCAGTGCTGCGCGTACGCGGGGCTCGCGAGCAGCGCGTCCACGGCCTTGGCGCGCTTGTCGAGGCTCTGGTCGGCGAGGAACGCACGCACCGCATCGGGCTCGGGCAGCGTGCCGGTGAGATCCAGCGTGACGCGGCGCAGGAAGGTGGCGTCGTCGATGATGGGCGCGGGCTTCAAGTTCGCGCCGCTCTGGAGCCGCGCGAGCATGCCGTCGACCTTGGCCGCGAGCGCCTCGGTGCCCGCGGTGGCGGTGAACTTCATCGTGCTCGGGCTGCCTGCCGCGGGCTGCGCATTGGCGCGACTGGCTTCGGTGGTGCGACAGGCGATGAACGCCGTCACGCCAAGGATCACGAGAGCGAAGGGCCGGTTCGGTCGCACGCGAGGTGAACCCGTTCTCATCGCCCCAGGTTAAATCACCCGCGCCCACGAGTTGCGGCAGGGCGTGCGGTTCGAACAAATTGTGTCCATGAGAATTGGGCTCTTCGCTCTCGCCCTGACGTTGTCTGCACCCGATGGGGGCGCCCCCTCCGCGACGCTGCGCGTGAAGGTGCACGGGCTGCACAACGCCACCGGCCAGGTGGGTTGCCTGGTGTTCGCGACGGGCGACGATTTCCCCACCAAGCCCGACAAGGCGGTCGCCAAGGCGCTGGTGCCCATCACGAAGTCGGGCGTGGCGTTCGAAGCGGTGTGCGAGTTCCCGCAGCTGGCGCCAGGGACGTACGCGGTGTCGGTGATGCACGACGAGAACGGCAACGGGAAGATGGACTTCAACTTCCTGCACATGCCGAAGGAAGGCTACGGCGCCTCGCGCGATCACCTGCCGATGATGAGCCCGCCGAGCTTCGATGATTGCAAGCTGCCGGTGGGCGCGGGGCTCACGGAGATCGACGTGCACATGAAGTACCCGTAGCGCCTACGGCACGACGATCGAATGCCCCGCATGCACGACCGCGGGCAGCGGCGACCAGATCATCACCACCAGATCCCAGAGCACGTGGCTGGCGATGCCTGGCCACAAGCTGCCGGTGAACGCGCGCAAGCAGCCCCACACGAGGCCCATCACCAGCGCGAGCGCGAGCAGCGTCGGATTCTCGGATGCGACGTGCGCCGCCGCGTAGATACACGCGGCCGCCACCGGCGCGCCAAAGCGCGTCAGCCGCGGCTCGAGCGCGCCCTGAATGACGCCGCGAAACACGACCTCTTCCGCGATCGCCGTCAACGGCAGGAGCACGTAGGCCTGCACGAGCGTCGTCGAGCCCAGCATGGCGTACAGCTGGCCCACGCCTTCGCTGAGCGCCGGCACCGCGCCGAGCACAGGCCCGCGAAGGAGCAAGGTCGCGCCCACGAGCACCGGCGTGGCGATGGCGGCGACGACGAGCGCGTCACGCCTCGGCGCGAAGAGCTTGCGCCACTCGGTCGGCACGGCGAGCGAGCGGAGCACGAGCAGTGCCGCGGCCACCGCGACGCTGTTGAAGAGGCCGAAGCGCTGGGCCGCGATGAAGGCGCCGTTCCACGCGGCGATGGCGACGACGATCAGGCCGAACAATCGCGAGCGCATGTCGCGTCAGCCGCCGATGCCCATCATCGGCAAGAGCGCGCGCTTCGCGTCGACGTCGTTGAAGCGGTGGCCTTCCGGCTTCTGGCCGAGCGCGGCGCGAATGGCGGACAGGATCGCCGTGTCGTCGGCGCCCGAATTCAAGAGCGTCGAGAGCGGCGCCTGCTCGCGGCCGCCGAGGCACGCGCGCAGGTCACCGTTCGCGGCGACCCGCACGCGGTTGCAGCCGCCGCAGAAGTTCTGGGTCATGGGACTGATGAAGCCCACGCGTCCGCGCGCGCCGCGGAAGTACCGTGCCGGCCCGTGCGGCAACCCGGCGGCTTCCTCGTCGGGCTCGAGCGCGATGTCCTCTGCACGCAGCTTCTCCACCAGCTCCGCGGTCGGCACCGGCTTGCCCTCGCGGAACGGCATGCACTCGATGAAGCGCACCACGATGCCGCGCTGCCAGGCGAACTGCACCAAACTGGCGCAGTCGTCCTCGTTCACGCCGCGCAGCACCACGGCGTTGAGCTTCACCTCGAGCCCTGCCGCGAGGGCCGCGTCCACGCCTTCGATGACGCGAGCGACCTCGCCGCGGCCGCCGGAGAGCGTGCGGAACCGCTCGGCGTCGAGCGTGTCCAGCGAGACGTTGAGGCTCCGCAGGCCCGCTTGTTTCAAGGGCGCGGCGAGCTCCGCGAGCTGGTGGCCGTTGGTGGTGGCGCAGACCTCGCCGATGCCAGGCACGGCCGCGAGCTTGGTGACGACGTCGAGGATGTCCTTGCGGAACAACGGCTCGCCGCCGGTGAGGCGCACGCGGCGAATCCCCACGCCAGCGAAGATCGTGACGAGGCGTTCGAGCTGCACGGCGCTGAGCAAATGACTCTTGCCGCCCCAGGTTGCGGGCGAGCAGTACACGCAGCGGAAGTTGCAGCGGTCGGTGAGCGAGAGGCGCAGGTACGTCATGCGCCGGCCCTGCGCGTCGAACAGCGGCGCCTCGATCATGGCCTACACCGACTTGCGATTCTCGCCGTCGTCCTCGGCGGCCTGGTCGGCGAAGTTGCGCTGGCGGCGGAGCTCCTTGAGGTCGTCCTCGCTGAGCGAGAGGAACGCCTCCACGCAGCGCGGATCGAACTGCGTGCCCGAGCAGCGCTTGATCTCCTCGCGCGCGGCCGCGTAGGTGGTGCCCTTGCGGTATGGGCGATCGCAGGTCATGGCGTCGAGCGTGTCGGCGATGGCGAAGATGCGCGCGCCGATGTGGATGGCGTCGGCCTTGAGGCCGCGCGGGTAGCCGCCGCCGTCGAAGCGCTCCTGGTGCGAGAGCACGATCTCCGCGGGCACGTTCAAGAACGGGATCGACTTGAGGATGTCGTAGCCGACCTGCGGGTGCTTGCGCATCTCCACCCACTCGTCGGGCGTGAGCTTGCCGGGCTTGAGCAGGATGGCGTCGGGCACGCCGATCTTGCCGATGTCGTGGAGCAGCGCGCCGCGGGCGATGTCATCGAGCTCGGGCTCGCCGATGCCCAGCTTCTGCGCGGTGGCCACGGTGTAGCGCACCACGCGCTGGCTGTGATCGCTGGTCTCGTGCTCGCGGGCGTCGAGCGCGGCCACCAGCGCGAGCAGCGTGGTGCGGTACGCGCCCTCCACGTTGCGCAGCGCGACGGACAGCTCGGCGGTCTTCTCCTTCACGCGCCGCTCGAGACGCCGCTGGTACTTGTGCCGCGCCACCTCGATGCGGCGCTTGGCCAGCGCGCGCTCGATGGAGCGGATGAGATCGGTCACGCGGGGCGGCTTGAGCAGGTAGTCGGTCGCGCCGCGGCGCAGACACTCCACCGCGTTCTCGGTGTCGCCGTAGCCGGTGAGCATGATGACGGCCGTGTCCGGGTGGTTGCGGCGGAGCTGGTCGAGCAGCCACATCCCGTCCTTGCCCGGCATCTTCATGTCGCTGATGACGAGGTGGGTCTCGGTGCCGCCGAGGGAGGTGAGCGCCGCATCGGCGTTCTCCACGCAGGTGCAGGCGTAGCCCTCTTCCTTCAAGAGCACGGAGATGACGTCGCGCACGGACGCGTCGTCGTCGACGATCAGGATGGTGGGCGTCTCCGTCGACGCGGCATCCAACGGGCTCTCGCTCACGGCCACTCCTGCGCGGTCCGCCCCCGAACGCGGACCCATGCGATCCAGATAAACCTAGCATGGCGCCCGGCGCTACCAGAAGTGGCTCCGCCAGGATTCAGGCGGGCTGGGCGCGCTCGGGGCGGAAGGGCCGAAGGTCGAGGTCGAGCTCACGGCGGAGAACCGCGTCGGCCACCAGGCGCGCGGTGACGGGCGCGAGCAGGATGCCGTTCCGGTGATGGCCGGTGGCGAAGAAGAGCCCGTCGATGGGGCTCTTGCCGAGGAGCGGCATGCCGTCGGCGGTGTACGGGCGGAAGCCAGCCCAGCTCTCGAGGATGGGCGCCTGCGCGAGCGCGGGAACGGCGGCGAGGGCGAGGTCGAGCACGCTCTTCATGCCTGCGGCCGTGACCTGCTTCTCGAAGCCCACGAACTCGAGCGTGGAGCCCGCGAGCAGTCGGCCATCGGTGCGGGGCACGAGGTAGCCGCGCTCGGTGAAGAGCACGCGCGAGAGCAGCGTGGGCGCGACGTGCAGTTGCACGAGCTGTCCGCGCGCGGGCACGACGGCCTTCGCCCAGTCGCCAGCATTGGGGACGAGCCCGCTCCACGCGCCCGCGGCGACCACCACGGCGCCCGCATCGATGCGCGTCCCATCGACCAGCTCGACGCCGACCGCGCGACCGCCCTCGAGGCGCACGCTCTTCACGCTCGCGGGCTGGAGCACTGCGCCGGCCTTCGCGGCGGCCTGCGACACGGCCTTCGACAGCGGCCGGGGATCGACGAGCGCTTCGTCGGGCATGTGCAGCGCGGCCACCACGCCGTCGGCGAGCGCGGGCTCGAGGAGCTTGGCGCCCTTCGCGTCGACGAGCTCCACCTTCAAACCGGCCTCGTGTTGCCACGCAACCCGCTCGCGAAGCCTCTCGGCGCCCGCGCCGGTCCACGCGGCGTGCACCAGACCAGAAACCCGATAGCCGACGTCGAGGCCCGTGAGTGTTTGCAGCTCGTCGACGAACGCGCGGTACATCGCGCGCGAGCGGAGGCCGAGCTCGAGCATCGGACCGGGGGCGTCGCACTCGGCTTGCGGCCCGAGGATTCCCGCAGCCGCGCTCGAGGCCTCTGCGCCGGGGACGGCCTTTTCGATCACGTGAACGCGCTGGCCCGCCTGAGCCAGGCGCCACGCGACGCCGCAGCCCATGAGGCCGCCGCCGATGATCACCGTGTCCGGGGTGCGCATGGGCGGAAGGTAGCACCGGCGCTTCGCCGGCGCGTTGATCTCGATCGTGTCGTGTTGGGAGCAGGTTTCATTCGTGCTACCAACCTCGCGCCGTGTTCCCCCGCGCCGACAGCGCCGCTCCCCGATTCGCCGCGCCCGCGCGCGCGCGGAGCGCCATGGGAATTCCGCCGCTCGTCCTGCTCGCTGCCGCCGCGCCGCTGGGCACGACCGACGTCCGCGCTGGGCTCATCGCCGCCGCGAGCGCGCTCGCGTGTTGGATCGCGCCGGCCACCGCGCGCTGGCCGCTGTCGATCCTCGTGGCCTTCGGGATCCTTCAAGGCGGCTGGACCCGCGCGGCAGCCATCGTCGCCACCTTCGCGGCGCTCGCGATTTGGCCGCGTCCGCGCACGCTCGGCCGCAGAATCCTCGTCTGCCTCGCCACCACGCTCATCGTCGCTCTGGCCACGAGGAGCGCGCCGCCGAGCTTCGCCGCGCTCGCATCGGTGGCGGTGCTGCTGGCGCCGGTGGAACTCCGCGCGCCGCGGCCGTTGCTCGCGCTGACGTTGCTCGTCGCGTCCGTGCCGGGGCTGTGGTTGGTGTGGCAAGCCCAGCGCGCACGAACCGCTGCGCGTGCGAGCGCGACCGACGAAGCCTGGGCGCTCGCCGATGTCGCGTGCACCACGGCGCAGTGGCCCGCGTGTCAGGAGGATGCGGTCGTCGCGCGCGCGCTCCTCGCGCGTGCCCGCGGAGATGATGCCGCAGCGCTCGCGCACCTCGATCGCGCGCCCTTCCCCGCTCGGCCGACGACCGACCTTCTTCACGCCGACGCCGAGCTCGCCGCGGGACGGATCGCGTCGGCGCATCCGCGATTGCTGCATCTGGCACAGCAGCATCCGGACGCGAGCCTGGCCATCTCGCCGCGCGGGGCCGTCGATTGGGCGCACGCGCTGCTTCGAGTCGGAAAGCGCGCGCAGGCCGAAGCGGCGCTCCGAGGTGTCGCGGGTGACGAGGCCGAGAAGCTGCGCGCGATCGCGTCGAAGCCGCTCGATGCGTTGCCTGCCGGGGCCCACCGCTTCGCGAGCGCGATGGAGCTCGAGCCGGTGACGATGCCCGGTGCGTGCGTGAAGCGCGGCGAGGTTCCGCCGATCACCTTGCACTGGCGCGTGCTCGATGGCTTCGCCGCCGACGAAGACGACTGGATCTTCGTCCACGCGTGGGGCCCGCACACGCTGGGCTTCGATCACGTCGCCGGCGGACGCGCCACGCACACGCTCACCCCGGGCGAGAGCTTCGACGATCCGCTCACCACGCCCGTCCCCGCCGACGCGCCCGCGGGCTCGTACAAGTTCGAGCTCGGCTGGTACGAGCCGGCGTCGCAGCTGCGGCTCCACCCCGACGACCAGCCGGGCCACATCAGCTTCGTGGTGCTCGGCCAGCTCGAGGTGTGCCCATGAGCGCGCGCGCTTCCGCGGTGGTGCTGGCGTTGCTCGCTGGCCTCTGCGCCTGGTCGATCGCTGGGATGCAGGTGGCGTCGGGCTTGCTGGTGTTGGCCTTCATCGCCACGCAGGGCTGGAAGAACGCGCCCGCGCTGCGCGCACCGACGCTCGCGTTCGCCGCGATCTGCGCCGCGAGCGCGCTGCTCTCGCCGGCGCTCGGCAGCTTCGATTTGCTCGCGTGGCGCTTCGCGCTGCTGGCGTGGCTGGTGGCCGCCGTCGCGATGGAGCTCGGCGAGGCCCAGACCGATCGCGTCGCCGCGGTGTGGATCGGCGCGATGGTGCTCGCGGGCGCGTGGGGCATCTTCCAAGCCTTCACGGGCAAGGATCTGCTCGCGCTCGTGCATCTGCGGCGCGAAGCCATCGTGATCGAGTCACCGTGGAAGGACCACTTCGCGGCGCTCGGCTTCTTTAACTCGCGGCTCACGTTCGCGAACGGGCTGCTCGTGCCGCTCGGCCTCGCGGGCGCGTGGGCCGTGGTCGGCCGCGGGCGCGCGCGCGTGCTCGGCGTGATCGCCTCGGTGGTCCTCACGCTGGCGCTCGGGCTGAGCTTCGGTCGCGCGGCGTGGTGGGGCGCGCTCGCGGCGGGCGCAATGCTCGTGCTCTGGCGCGGCGGCTGGCGTGCGGCGTTGGCGCTCGTGGTGGTGCTGGGGCTCGCGCTGGCGCTGCCGCCGGTGCGCGCACGGCTCGCGTCGAGCGTGAGCGTGAGCCAGAACGAGGACCGCGTTTTCATCTGGGCGCGCGCGCGCGAGGTCGTGGCGGATCATCCCGTGCTCGGCGTGGGCTACGCGGCGTACCCGCGGGTGGCGGCGCCGTACTACGACCGCGTCGATCCCGACTTCCCCATGCACACCTGGGCGCACGATACGCCGCTCTCGCTGCTGGCCGAGGTCGGCGCCACGGGGCTCGCCGCGTACCTCTGGCTCTGGGTGGCCATCTACACGCTCGGCGCGGCAGCCGTCCGGGCGGGCTCGACGGTCGCGCTCGGTCTCTGCGCGGGGACGGCCGGCCTGCACGTGGCCTCGCTCTTCCACGACGTGCTCTACGATGGCGAGGTCGCGCACGCGCTGTGGATCGCGGGCGGACTGCTCGCCGCGCTGGGGCTGCGCGCTGCCAGCCGTAATCCCCGCGCGGAGGCCTCGACATGACCATGGCCGAGCGCGAGGTCCTCCGCGAGCTGGTGCACGACGCCCTGCCTTTCCGCAGCGCGCTCTGCCTGGGCGACCGCGATGGACGTGGGGCAGCGATCGTGCGCGCCGAGTCGCCGAGCGCGGTGCTGCTCGCCGCGGACGACGAGCTCGGGCGCAAGCCGCTGCCGTTCGCCACCGGCGCGGTCGACCTGGTGCTCGTGCGAAACCTGCTCGAGCGCACCCGCGAGCTCTTCTGGCTGATGCACGAGCTCATCCGCGTGCTGCCCGTGGGTGGCTCGCTGGTGCTGAGCGTGGCGAACCTGGCGTCGGCGTCGAACCGCGCGCGGCTCTTGCTCGGGCGGCAGCCGACGTCGCTTCGCGTGCGCAGCGCGCAGCTCCGAGGCTTCACCTGGCCCGAGCTGGCGCAGTTCGTCGACGGCGCGTTTCCGGGCGGGCTGCGCCTCGCGCGGACGATCGGCACCGGGCTGGATCCGCTGCCGGAGCTGCTCGCGTCGCGGTTGGCCAAGCGGCTGCCCACGCTCGCGGAGACCCTGCACCTGCGGCTGGTGAAGCAGCGCGAGTACCACCGCGAGATTCTGCAAATGGCCGAGGCGCTCGACCTCCAGGATGAGTTCTTCCTGGGCCGTTGAGCCTGTGGTACTCGCCGCGCCGTGAACGCGCTCCTCGTCGATCAGTACCGGGAGATCGGCGGCGGACAGGCCGTGTTTCTCCAGGTATTGGACGCGCTCGTCGAGGCCGGCGTGCACGTCGAGGCCGCGACGCCCGGCGGCGGCGGGCTCGAACGGGCCATTCGCAGCAAGTTCTTCGGCGTGCGTCACCGCGCCATCGACGAGCTGGCCCTCACCGCAGGCAAGAAGGGGCTCCGGGACGTCGCCCGGCTCGCGCGCTACACGGCGAACTTCGTCCGGCGCTTCGACGCGCGCGGCTTTGATCACATTTATGTTAACGGTCCGCGGCTCTTTCCCGCGTTCCTCGCGCTCGCCTCGGCGACGCGCGCCAGATTTACCTACCACCTGCACATCGATCACTCGCGTGCGGAGAAGGCGCTCATCGCCGCGCTGCTTCACCACCCGCGCACCCATGCCGTGCTCGTGAACTCGCCGTTCATCCGCGAGCGACTCGAGCGCGCGCTCGGCCCGCTGGCGCGCTCGCGCAAGCTGGTGCTGCTTGAGAACGCGCTCACCCGCGAGCAGTCGAAGCTGCCGTTCGAGTCGCACTTCCAGGGGCCGCTGCGCGCGGTCGTGGTGGGCCGCGTGGTGCCCGAGAAAGGCCACGCGACGGTGATCGAGCTCGCCGCGCGGCATCCGCAGATCGAGTTTCACATCCTCGGCGACGCGGACTTCGGCGAGCGCGCGTTCATGGACTCGCTGCGCGCGCGCGCCGGCTCGAACGTCACGTTCCACGGCCGCGTCCCCGATGTGCACGCCGCGATTCGAGAGCTCGGCGCACAGCTCAACCTGGTTCCATCGGCGTGGGACGAGCCGTTTGGACTGGTCGCGATCGAGGGCATGGCCATGTCGTGCCTCACGCTCACCAGCGGCCGAGGCGGTCTCGCTGACATCTCGCGGCGCACCGGCGCGCGCGTGTGCGATTCGCTCGAGGCGTGGAGTCGCACGCTGAGTGAAATCGAGCGCACGCCGCGCGAACAGCTCGAGGCCCAGGCGCGCGCCCAGCACGACGCGGTGCTAGCTGCCTACGCGTGGCCCCGCTTCGATCGCGAGCTGCGCGCCGTCTTTGGCGCCTGAGCGCTCGCACATCGCAACGACGGACCAGCCCAGCGCGAGCAGCGTCCACACGTCGAGCCGCCAGAGCGTCTGGTTGAACTGGTAGAGCACCACGAACACCAGCGCGATGGAGAGGAAGAAGCCGCCCGCCCAGTTCGACACCGGCGCACGCGAACGCGCCGCACGCCAGAGCGCGCGCAGCGTGGCGAGCACGAGCCAGAGCACGCCGAAGAGCCCGACCAGGCCGGTCTCCGCGAGGATCTCCAGCCAGAGGTTGGTGGTCACGATTCTCGTGGCCTCGGTCTTCGGCAGGTGCAACACCTCGAGCTCCGGGTGCGCGCCAATGAAGCCCGCGTAGCCACCGAGCCCCACGCCGAGCACCGGGCTCGCGCGGAACACCTCGACGGCCTGGCCCATCATTCCCAAGCGCGGCGAGCTCGACGACTGCTCGTGCGGATTCAGCGCGGCCGCAGCCATCACGGGCGCGCGCGCGAGGAAGCGTCCGGGCAGGACGATGAGCCCCAGGCAGAGCACGGTGGCGATGCCCATGGAACCAATCACCAGCTCTCGGCCGCGAAGGCCTGCCGTGAGCCAGCACGAGCTCACCAGGGTGATCACGATGAGCCCCAGCCAGCCCGAGCGCGACATCGACAGCGCCGCGGGCACGAGCAAGGCCACGCCGAGGATCGCGTCGGCGCGCTTGCGACGATCCGAGAGCCAGCGGCCGATGAGCACCGCCGCCACCGACTCGAGGTACAGCGCGAAGTACGCGGGCTCGTAGTTGAAGCCGTTGATGCGCGGGAACTCGCCGAGCTTCTGGTCCGCGAGCGGCACGGTCATGTGGGCCACGCCCATGGCGAGCTGCGCCAGACCGAACGTCGCGTTCAGAATCGCGCCCGCGATCCACCAGCGCAGCACGCTCTGCAGCCCCTTGGTGTCCGGCGTGGCCTCGAGGATCACCGTGACCAGCGCGACCGCGTCGAACGCCGCCCACGCGAGGTAGCCGATGCTCTTCGCGGCGCCGCCCACCTCGAGGAAGAGCGCCATGCCGAGCAGCGCGGCAGCGAAGTAGAACGCGAGCGGCGCGAGGATCGGCCGCGCGACGCGAATCGGCTCGCGGCGCGCGACTCGGGTCGCGACCAGCCGCGAGAAGAGCACCAGCAAGCAAATGTGCGCGAGCCGGATCGTCGCCGGGCCGGCCTTCGCGGTGAGCACGCGATCGCAGGAGAGCGTGAGCAGCGTGAGCCGCAGCGCAGTCGTCGGAAACGCCGCGAGGTACGCGAGGGCGAGCACGCCGAGCAGGATCTCCGCCCAGAGCGGCTGGGTTTCCGCAAGCGCCAGGCAGCCTGCGAACGCCACCAGCACCGCCAGCGCCAGCACCTCGGCGCGCGCGGCGCTCATGCGCGCGGCCGCAGCGCCATCGAGAGCGCACCAAGCATGCCCAGGAACGCGCCCAGCGCCGCCGCGAGCAGCTTGCGGATGGGCGTCTCCTGCGCGAACGGCTCGTCGAGCACCTGCGAGTCACCGGCGGCGACGAGGATGCGACCCGCGAGCCGCAGCGTCGCGGCATCGGCGGCCACGTGCTCGAGCTCCAGCGTCTGGGCGCGCTGCTCGGGCGAGGCCGTGTCCGGCTTGGCCGCGGCGGCGCTCGCAAGCACCAAGCGTTGGGTCTGGTCCTGCATGGTGTGCACGTAGGCGTCGTGCGTGGTCTTCACCATGTCAGCGGTGAGCCGCTTACACGTCTCGCCGGCGATGGTCGCGTCGGGGCCGGTGACGGTGAGGATGAAGACGGGGTTGTCGGGCGAGGCGTCGTTGTCGGCGAGGACCTTGTAGTGGTTGGCCTCGCGCACGGGATCCGCGACGCCGAGGTCCTTGAGGATCTCGCGGAGCTGGCTGCGGCTCTCAGCGCGGGCCTTCACTTCCGTGTTCGGCAGCGCCGGGCCATACAAGCCGACGGTGGCGATGCGCACGACCGAGCGTCCCTCGAAGGTGCGCAGGAAGACCTGGCCGACGCCGAAACCGACGCCAGCGCCGAGCAGCGCGCCGACCGCCACCATGGCCAGCTTGCGCGGCGAGAGCGCCGACAGGAAATCCACCTCCGCCACGTCCGTCATGGTGCGAGATCCTCGAAGAGGCCCGGCTTATACCACCCGGGCCGATTTCTGGTATGTGGCGGCGCCCATGGATCACCGGACGATCATCGAGAAGGCCTCGCGGCTGCTGGAGATCCTCGCGCTGCCGCAGGGGCTTCCGCTCAAGCTGCGCGACCCTTCCTTCGACACCGGGCCGCTGCGCGTGTGCACCCGGCTTCGCGACGCGGGCATCGCGCCGGCGAGCGTGTTCGACGTGGGCGCCAACCGGGGGCAGTTCGCGCTCGCGGCGCGCACGGTTTTTCCGAACGCGCAGATCCACAGCTACGAACCCATCCCGGCGACGTTCGCGGAGCTGAGCGAGCTCGCCCAGCGACGCGGCGGCATCGCAGCGCACAACCTGGCGCTCGGTACGCAGGCCGGTACGCAGAAGTTCACCGTGACGAGCAACAGCGTCTCGAGCTCGTTCCTCCCGCTGCACGAGAACCACCTGCGCGCGTATCCCGAGATCCAGAAGAGCGCGGAGATCGACGTGCAGGTGAGCACGCTCGCCCTCCAGCTCGCGGAGCTCGAGCCGCCGCAGCCGGTGCTGCTCAAGCTCGACGTGCAGGGCTTCGAGGCGGAAGTGCTCGAGGGCGCGGGCGAGTCGCTGAAGCAGGTGAAGTGGATCGTTCTGGAGACGTCGACGCGGCCGCTGTACCAGGGCCAGGTGCTCTTCGACGAGCTCTGCGCGCGGCTGGGCAAGCGCGGCTTCCGCTTCGCGTACCCGATGGATCTGCACTTCGGCCACGGCGGCGGCGTGTCGCAGTTCGACGCCCTCTTCGAGCGAAGCGCCGACTGATGCCGCGCTTCAGCATCATCACCGTGTGCTGGAACGCCGCGCGCACCCTGCCCCGCGCCATCGCCAGCGTGCGCGCGCAGACGAATCGCGACTTCGAATACATCCTCGTCGACGGCGGCTCGACCGACGGCACGCTGGACCTCATCAAGCAGAGCAGCGACGTGGTCACGCGCTTCGTCTCCGAGCGCGACAAGGGCATCAGCGACGCCTTCAACAAGGGCGTGGCGATGGCTCAAGGCGAGCTCGTGGGCCTGCTCAACGCCGACGATTGGTACGAGCCGGGCGCGCTCGAGGCCGTGTCACGCGAGATCGATCGCCATCCGGCCGATGTGTATTGCGGCCTTCTCCGCTACTGGAATGGCGAGCAGCCGGGTGCACTGTTCGAGGTGCGGCCGGAGCTGCTGCGCGAGTCGATGAGCGTGAACCACATCGCCACGTTCGCGCGGCGCGAGCTGTTCACGAAGCACGGCGACTTCAAGCTCGATTACCGCGCGGCCATGGACTACGAGCTCTTGCTGCGCTTCTACCTGCGCGGCGCGCGCTTCCATCGCGTGGGTGAAGTGCTCGCGAACATGAGCCTCGGCGGGACGTCGGACGTGAAGTGGCGGCTCGCGCTCGCCGAGCTTCGACGCGCGCAGCTCGAGAACGGCCTCGGCGCCGTGCACGCCAACGCGCACTACTTGTTCCAGCTCGGCAAGGGCGCCGCGCGGCGCGTGCTCGAGCGAAGTGGGATCGGCGCGCAGGTCGTCGATCTGTATCGGAAGCGGCTCGCGCGCGTGCGTCGAAGCGCGTAGCGGTCACGCCTGGATGGCCGGCTCGAGCCGCCGCTCGCGACGCGTGCGCAGCGCGACCACGAGCCGCGTGCCACCCAGCACGTAGTACACGCCGCCGTAGACGATCGCGCCGGCGATGATGTTCGCCCAGAACGGCAGATGCTCGCGCAGGGCCCACACGGCCGCGCCCATCACCGCCGAGGCGGCGAGCGGCCGCCATGACGCGCCGCCGAGCGCTGGCTTCATTCCGTGCCGGCGCACCAGCGCGAGCGACGCGATCGCGCCTCCCACGGTTCCGGTCAGCGCGGCGAGCGTGGCGCCGAGGATCCCGAGTCGCGGCACGAGCACCAGATTGCCCGCCACGTTGAGAGACAGGTTCACCACCACGATGAGCGTCTGGGAGCGCAGCTCACCCGCGCCAATCAACGCGTACATGCTCAGGAACTGGATGCCGATGAGCGGAAGCCCGAGAACCTGAAGGCACAAGAGCGGCCCGGTGCCCGAGAAGCTGCCGCCGTACACGAACGTGGCAATCGGGCCCGCCAGAAGCGCACCGCCGACCGCGACCGGGAGGCACACGCTGAGCGCCGTCTCCAGACCGACGCTGAGCTCCTCCGCCGCACGCTGTGGTCCCTCGACGAACGCGCGCGCGAGCAGCGGCGAGAACGTGAGCGCGATCGCCGTGGGGAAGAGGATCAGCGCCTCCACCAGCTTCACCGCAGCGTTGTAGTCGCCGAGGTCCGCGCGGGGCACGCCCATCATCGTCGCCAGGATCTGGTCGAGACGAAGTGTCACCAGCCACAGCACCCCTGTCACGGCCAGCGGCCATGCGCGGGTGACCTGCGCCCACGTGCGCTGGAGCTGGGGCGAGAGGCGGACCGGCAACCCGCTGCGACGGACGAGCACGACCATGGCAACGCCCGTCGCGGCCTGCGCGCCGGTGAGCACCGCCAGGATCGCCGCGAAGCTCGCGTGCAGCGCCACCGCCAACAGGCCCACGCCGGCGAACATGAGCTTGGAGATGCTCCGGAGGCTCGCTTCGAGATCCATCCGCTCGCGAGCCGTGAGCACTGCGGAGCCCAGGTCCTCGAGACCGACCAGGAGCGCGGTCCCGCCAGCGAATACGACAGCCCAGATCGCCGAGCCTCGTAGCCCCATCAGCCAACCCGCGCCGACCATCACCGGCCACACCAGCGCGATGGTCAGCAGCTTGAACGCGAGCGTCTCGGCGAAACGCTGCGGCAGCTCTGCGGGTGCCGTCGCGCCATCCTTGATGAGCAGCGGGTTGAGCCCAGGCTCGACGATGACCGCGAAGATCACGCCAAACGACGCGCCCAGCCCCATGTCGCCGTAGAGGTCCGGCCCGAAGTGCCGCGCGAGGACCGCATAGAGCGCGAGCGCGAGCAGCCGCCCCACGACCTGGCCGGCGACCGAGAACAGCGTGTTGTGCAGGGGCGATCGCCCGGCCATTCAGGGCAAATAGCGCAGGACGCGGCGCGGGCCAAATGACAAGCCCAACCCTTGCCTGCCCTCTGCAAGGCCCCTATAAGCCGCGCCCCATGGGCCAGCTCACCCAAGCCGCTTACCGGATGGCCACGCCGCTCGCGGTGATGATGCACCGGCTGCTTCAGCGCGCGGGGCAGCTCGACCACGCCCGCGCCCTCGTCCGCCGCGACGCCGAGCTGGACGCCATGCCGACGGCCGATCCCTGGAACTGGCGCTCCAAGGTGGCCAAGCTCATCGATCCCCCGCGCACCCACAGCATCGCGGAGGCGCGCTTCGCCGGCCGCTCGGTCTGGGTGGATCCGAGTGAAGTCGTGGGGCGGGCGGTGCTCTACGGGCTTCCCTTCGAGG
Source organism: Deltaproteobacteria bacterium (assembly GCA_018266075.1). Lineage (GTDB taxonomy): Bacteria > Myxococcota > Myxococcia > Myxococcales > SZAS-1 > SZAS-1. The sequence continues at coordinate 53,380 of JAFEBB010000038.1, forward strand.
CGGCCGAGCTGCGGCTCTTCGACAGCCTCATCCGCCCTGGCGACATCGTCTTCGACGTGGGCGCGAACTTTGGACTCTATTCAGCGCTCGCGCTTCGGCGGCTTGGCGATGGCGGCAAGCTCTTCGCGTTCGAGCCCAACCCGCGCATGCACCGGCTCCTGGAGCGCAACGCCACGTCGCGCGTGACTGGCCAGGTCGAGCGGCTCGAGCTCGGGCTTTCGAATCAAGAGGGCGAGGCGCAGTTCGTGGTCGCCGAGGACTCGGCGTACTCCAGCCTCGCGGACACCGGTCGGCTGGGTGTGAGCGAGACGATTCGGGTCTCCATCACCACGCTCGACGCGTTCGTGCGCGCCCGAGCGATTCCGCGCGTGAACGTGATGAAGATCGACGTCGAGGGCTTCGAGTACGAGGTGCTGAGCGGCGGCCGGCAACTCCTCGAGCGCGACGACGCGCCCGTCTTGATGATCGAGATTGCCGACGTGAACCTCGCGCAGCGCGGACGTTCGCGCGCGGATGTTCTCGGCCTGCTCGGCTCGCTCGGCTTCGAGGTTCACGCAATCCGAGTTGATGGCGCACTCACGGCTGCGAGGCCGGACTACGCGGGCGCGGAGGTGGACTTTCTGGCTTTCAAGAATTGGGCTACTGACCGGGTCAAGCCGAGCTGAGCATGTCCCAACCCGCAGTGGCGATTGAACATGCGCGCGTCGCCAGCTGGCGACGACCGTTGGCGTATCTGCTCTCTGCAGGCGCGGCCTTCTACCTGGGCCAGGCGCTCCTTACGATGATTGGCGGCCGGGTGGAGCTAATCGTCCGGCGCCACCCCATGCCCGAGGAGCGCTTTGAGGTGGTGTGGGCCCTGGGCGCGCTGCTGATTGTCGCCGCGCTCCTCGCATGGGACTCGCCGCTTCTCCGCAAGCTGCCTGCGCTGATCATTGCCGGTGCCGTCGCGCTCTACATGGGCAATCGGGTGGTGGGCGGCTCCGGCGACACCATCCCGGCGCATCACCTGCCGCTGCACCTGCTCTGCGAGGGCACGCTCGCCTTCGACACCGAGGCGCCGGTGCACGACAACCCCGACCACCTCGAGTACTACTACGTCCGCAGCCACGGGAAGGTGTACTCGCGCTACCCGCTCGGCAGCGCGCTGCTCGTGCTGCCTGTATTCCTGCCCTCGGCGATCGGGCCCTTCAGCCACAACAACCCGGTCATCAACGACATCGCCAAGCTCGGCGCCGCGCTGCTCACCGCATTCGGTGGGCTCATGCTCTTCGTCGTGCTGCGAAGACTGACCAGCGTGCGCGCCGCTGCGGGCGCCACCTTCGTGTTCCTCGCAGGGACCGCGGCGCTGCCCATCCTCTCGCAGGCGCTCTGGCAGCACACGGGCGCGGCCTTCGGTACGGCGCTCTGCCTGCTGGGGCTCTTCGACGAACCCACACGTCGGAAGCGTCGTGGCCTGCTGGTCGGCCTTGGCGCGGGAATCCTCGTGGCCTGCCGACCGGTCGACGTGGTGATCTCCGTCGGGCTCGGGCTCGCGCTGCTGGCGTCGGATCGCAAGGCCTTTGCTGTCGCGACGGGCGTGGGCTCGGTGTTGGTAGCGCTGACGGTGCTCTACAACCGCCTGGCGCTGGGCACCTGGCTCTCGGGTGGCTACGGCCCGGAGGCGCAGGGCGGTTGGAGCTCGCCGTTCTTCGAAGGTCTCGCAGGCCTGACCGTGAGCCCCACGCGCGGACTCTTCGTGTGCTCACCGATCTTGATCATCGCGATCAGCGCCTTCGTCTCTCCGCCGCTCGAGGGCGACCGAAAGACCATGGTCCGCATCTCCGGCGCCACGGCGCTCGCCTTCATGCTGATGATGTCGAAGTGGTGGGCCTGGTCGGGCGGGTGGTGTGCTGGGCCACGCATGCTCGCCGAGACGCTGCCCATCTGGGCGCTGGGCACCGGGCTGGCAGCCGAGCGCTGGTTCGCGACGCCTTCGCGCCGGGCTGTGGCGGGCGTGTTGGCGGCGCTGTCCGTCGCGACCAGTCTCCTCCTGACGTATGCGCCGCTCACCGGCCGCTACTTCGACCTGGTGATTCATCCCTCCGCCTGGGACGTGAATGGGTACATCCCCCTGGCCTTCCTAGAGACGCGCTTCGACCCGCCGTCTCGCCCGCCCGGCAGCCCCTGAGGAAGCCGCCCGACCGACTTGCGGTTTCATGAAAGCCGCAGGTTTGCTATCTGCTGCGCTCTTCCGCAGAGGAACGCGATGGTCCACCAGATTCTCGAAGCGATCGGCCTGTGGGTGCAGTCCGTGGAGGCGGCGCTGGGTTACCCCGGCGTGGCCCTGCTGATGGGCATCGAGAGCGCCTGCATCCCGCTGCCGAGCGAGGTGATCATGCCCTTCGCCGGCTCGCTCGTTGCGCTGGGCAAGATGAACATCTGGGGCGTGGCCTTCGCGGGCGCCATCGGCTGCGTGCTGGGCTCGATCCCCGCGTACTACCTGGGCGCGTACGGCGGCCGACCGGTCATCGAGAAGTACGGAAAGTACGTGCTGCTCTCCAAGCACGACCTGGACTTGGCCGACGCCCTCTTCGCCAAGCGCGGCGAGTGGGTGATCCTCGCGGCGCGCATGCTCCCGGTGATCCGCACCTTCATCGCGTTCCCCGCGGGCGTGGTGCGCATGAACATGCCCAAGTTCATCATCTACACCTTCGTGGGCTCGCTCCCCTGGTGCCTGGGCCTGGGCTACGTGGGCCAGAAGCTCGGCGAGAACTGGGACACGCTGCGCCCCTACTTCCACAAGTTCGACGCCCTCATCGGCGCGGTGCTCGTGCTCGGCGCGGCGTGGTGGATCTGGCGGCACCTCAAGGCCGCGCGCAGCCCGGGCGCCTCGACGCCGGCGTAGCGCCCTTCATTTCACCACTTTCGGCGGCTCAGCTTCGCTGAGCGGGAACTGGCGGGCGTCGGCGATCAGCCAGCGCCCGCCTTTTTTCACCACCGTCGCGAGGTCCTGCAGGCGCACCGTCTGCGGCTTGCCGTCGTCGCCTTCAACATTGGCCATCTCGTGGTCGAGGTCGATGAACGCGACGTCGGACTTGAGGAAGTGCACCGTCCGCACCGTGAGCTTGAGGGTCGCGGCCTTGAGCCCGGTCGAGAACTGACGCGTCCAGTGCGCCTCGGCCGTGGCCAGGTCCTCGGGCGGCTCGTCGCGTGAGCCGCCGACGACGAAATCCGGTGAACAGAGCGCCGCCAGCGCCTTCGCGCGCGCGCTCGGCGGCCCGGGCTGATTGAACGCCGCTTCGAAGTCCGCGAGCAGCTTCTGAATCCCGGGATCGTCGCTTTTCGCTTGAGACGGGCCGACCTGCGAGAGGCCCAGGCCAGCCAAAAGTGTCAGGACCAGCTTCGTTCGAAGCGCGATCGCCATTCGATTCCCCCGGCGCAGGGTGAGCGGCCAATGCAATCGACGTGCAACGCGACCCACACACCTCGTGCGACCTCGCTTGACGCGATCCGACGAGAAAACTCGCGTTCTCGAACTTCACAGTGGTTCCGCGGATGAAACGCGAATCGGAGTGGAGCGGTCTGGTGGTCTTCGCGCGCGCGTCACGCGTGGCGGCATCCGTCGCCTGACGTCAGACGTTCATCGCGCCGACGTTGAAGCTCGGTCGTACTTGGCAATTTGAGGTTCGAGTCGCGCGGACGAACACGACCATCCATCGTGTGCGCAGGCTGCGAGCGCACATCCGTCGACGGGCGGGCACACGCCCGCCGCGCAGGGGATACGCACGACCGCGGCGTCGGTTTCGGTCGCAAGAAAGAGCCAAACACCAGCTCTCGATTGCCACGCCGCGGCTATCGAGTGTCGCGTTGGGCTTTCACCGACTGCGAGTGAAACCCTGTCGCGCCCGGCCACGCGCCCCTCATCTAAGGCGAATCGATTTTCGGCCGGGCCCGAGAAGTGCAGAGACGCCGGACCTCAACCGCCGCGCAATCATGCGCGAGGGCCGGGAGGGGGAATGGAGACGTCGACGCCAGTTGGGACGTGGTACCTCGTCGCGCAGGGTGAACGCCTGGAGCTCACGATTCATCCGGTCGCGAGCGGGTTCACGGGAAGCATCCGGCCCGAGGGCGGCGCACCCGAGCCGGTCGACGCCATCCAATGGGACGCCGGCGGCTGCTGGCTCGAGTTTCGCCGCACCGGGCCGGCCTTCGTGCAGTGGTTCCGCGCCTGCGTCACGGAAGGCGTGATGGCCGGGCGGTTCTCGTACGCCACGACCTCGGCTCGACCGGCGCTCACCGACTTCACCGAGCACGTCACCGGCTGGAGTCCCGAGGGCCTCGACACGGACATCGTCCCGCGCACCTGGAACGTGACCATCGAAGGCACCGTCCAGGCGGTGCTGCGCATCGATCGCGACGCGAGAGGAGCCGTCGTGGGCCGCCTCAAGGTGTTCGCAGATACGTCGAAGCCGACGCCGCTCTGCGAAGAGCTCGAAGAGGACCTCGCCTCGATCGCTTGGGACGGCACGCACCTCGCCTTCACGCGCGCGAACCAGACGTTCCGCGGCACCTGCCACGGGCGCTTCATCCGCGGCAGCTTCACGACCGAAGAAGGTGCGAGCAAGCCGTGGTCGGGCGCTCGTGCTCAAGTCCTCGGCTTCGGGCTCGGCTCGCGCCTGGCGCAGCGCGATGCGTGGCAGCAGGCCACGCGCGCGCGCATCGTCAACCTCACCGAGGGGATGAGGTTGGCCGGCGCGAGCCAGCCCGCGGTCGGGGTCGTCGACGAGGGCGCAGTGGAGCCCTTCCGGGGCGGCTATCCCCCGGAGCGCGACGATGCGCCCAACCTCTGGCCCCCGCGCTACGCGCTCCGGAAGCTGCAGTTCTCGGTCTCGCCGGGCAGCCGCTTCGACCCGGACAGCCCGCCGCTGCCGCGCGTCTTCAGCGGGCTCCTGGCGACGCCCACGGGGCCGGTGCCGCTCGGCGGCTTTCGGGCGGTGGTGGTGGTCAATGGCCATGGCGGCAGCGCCCAGCAGGTGATGACCTCGAGCGATCCCCGCTACTGGTACGGCGACTCGGCCGCGCGGCGCGACCTGGTGGTGCTCGCCATCGACATCGGCCACCGGCCGCGCTGGGACACGCCGCCCATCGTCCACCGCGCGATCGTCGACCACGGCTATGCCGACTCGAACTGGGAAGAGGACGGCGAGCGGGCCTTCAGCGTGCGCTGCGCCATCGACTGGCTGCTCTCGCAACCGAACGTCCGCAAGGACCGGCTCTTCATGATGGGCCACGCGCTCGGCGGCGAGGTGACGGCCATCGTCAGCGGGCTCGATCCGCGCGTGCAGATGGCGGTGGTCGCGGGCTTCTCCTCGGACCTGCACGTGATGGATCTCAAGGGAAACCACCCCTGCTACCGCTGGGACCACGCGGACATCCACGAGTACCTCGACGTGTCCGATTGGCAGGCGCTGATCGCGCCGCGGCTGCTGGTGGTGGAGACGGGCATCGCCGACGGCACCTGCTCGGCGCGCCAGCCGCCGTTCTCGGCCGACAAGCAGGTCACGCGGCGCGCACGCGAGGCGTACGGTCCGAGCGCCGAGAACGTCATTCACTATCTCCACTCGGGTGCGAGTCAGTTTCGCGTGGGCGGAAGCAATCCGAGTGAGCCGCGGCGACCGGAGGGCGTGCTCGCGGCGAACGTGATCGCTCCGCGTGCGCCGGGTGATCAGAGCTGGCAGACCGACCGAAGCACGAGCCTGCGAAGCCCGTCGGTGTTTCACCTGCTGAATCAGTTCTTCATCTAGCTCGTCCTCGAACGACCCACGACCCGCGACCCACGGCCCGCGATGGGGCTGCTGGGTCGCGTTCGTCCGCGCTGCCGAACACGCGCGCGCCTTCGAACGCACGAACCCACCAGCCACGAGCGGGCGCCCCACTTGGCACTCCGCGCTGGCAGTAACCCTGGCGTGAGCGCGGACGTCTACGACTCTGGGCAAGCGTCGACCGAAGGACGTTCTCGCACCCTCTCGTGCCCGTCGGACACGTCCGAAAATCCCCGTTTGACCGCGATTGCCCGCTTGAATTTCAGGGACTTGCGATCGAACTGACGACGAGCGGACAATGTCACCGAGCGTGAAACCAACCGGAGCGAGCATGCCGACCACCGTCGCCTCTGCGCTGTCGAAGGGAACCGCTCGGGAAGCCGCCGCGTCGCTGGCCAAGGACCTCAGCCAGAAGCTGGGTGGCGCCAAGCCGGCCTTCGCCATCGCGTTCGCCTCGACCGCGCAGCCGCTCGACCAGCTCATGCCGGCGCTGCGCGAGGCCCTGGGCGCGCCGGTGTGGCTCGGCATCTCGACTGCGGGCGAGTTCACCGAGGGCGGCGACGTGAAGGGCGCCGTGGCGGCGCTGGCCGTCGCAGGCGACTACGCGGTGCGCGCCGGGATGGGCAAGAACCTCAAGGCCGATCCGGTGGGCGCAGTGACCACGGCGGCGGCGGCGCTGCCTGCGTCGCTGCCCGGCTACGCGCACCGCACGGTGCTCATGCTCGTGGATCCGCTCTCGGGTCGCGGCGAAGAGGCGGTGCTGGTGGCTGCGGGCATCCTCGGCGACTCCGCGCGCCTCGCGGGCGGCGCGGCCGGCGACGACCTGGCGATGAAGTCGACGCACGTGGCCCTCGACGGCACCGTGGCCTCCGACGCGGTGGTGCTCGCGGCCATCTACTCCCACAAGCCGCTGGGCGTCGGTGTTCAGCACGGGCACCTCCCCGTCTCGCGGCCGCTCAAGGTCACCAAGGCCTCGGGCAGCACGGTGAGCACCATCGAGGGCCGCCCGGCCTGGGACGTGTGGGTCGAGGCCACCAAGGACGCGGCCACCAAGGCGGGCATCGACGCCAACAAGCTCCCCGCAGCCGACGTCGGCGCGTTCCTGCTGCGCTACGAGGCCGGCCTGGCCACGGGCTCGACGTTCAAGATCCGCGCGCCGCTCTCCAAGGCCGCCGACGGCTCGCTCAGCTTCGCCTGCGGCGTGCCCGAGGGCTCTGTCATCCAGATCACCGAGAGCGAGCCTGGGCGCCAGGTCTCCAGCGCCCGCGAGGCCGCGCGCCGCGCGCGTGCACAGATGGGCGGCGGCGCGTGCGCCGGGGCCATCGTCTTCGACTGCATCTGCCGCAACCTCATCCTCGGCAACCGCTTCGCCGACGCGGTGAGCGCCATGGGCAGCGAGCTCGGGGGAGCTCCGTTCGCCGGCTTCGAGACCTACGGTGAGATCGCGCTGGACGCGGGCGAGCTCTCCGGGTTCCACAACACCACCACGGTGGTGCTCACCTTCCCCCGAGACTGATCCTTGGCTGTTGCGTACGACGAACTGGTCCGGCTCCTGGGAGCCACGGTGGGCGACGCCAAGGCGGCCGACGCCATCGGCGAGGCGGCCCGCTCGCTGGGGCTGATGGGGAGCAGCTACGAGCAGGCCCAGGCGCTGCAGATCCTGGACAAGCTCGGCGCGAACGCGGACATCGTGGGCATCGCCGCCCGCCTGGTGCGCGTGCGCCTGGTGCTGGCCAAGTAACAAAAATGTTTAGCCCCTGAAGAGCTGACGCTCGTGCCGGAGCAGCCCGAGCGCCCGTGCGCGCGCCAGGCGCTGCTCGGGGATGCGATCCGGCAGCGCCTCCACGTCGAGGTGCAGCGCGGCCTCCAGCGCGGCGTGGAAGAGCGCACGGTCCTGGGCCTTCACCGCGTAGCGCGCGGCGAGCTCCACCCGCGGCGCGAGATCCAGCGGAGCTGCGGCGATGGCCCGCTCGAGCTCGAAGCGCGCCGCCTCGAGGTCGCCGCCGGCCAGCGGAGGCAGCGCGGCCAATGCCGAGCCGCGCACGCGCCGGAACACGGCGTCGTCGAAGTCGGGCGAGAGCGCCTCGCCGCGCGTGGCCACGGCCAGCGCCTCCTTGAGCAGCGCGCTCGCGGGCACCGGCTTGCGCCAGCCGGCGAGCGCGAGGTCTGCCTGGGCGAGCTCCGCCAGCGCGGGCAGGCTCTCCGGCCCCGCAGCCGCCAGCGACGATGCGTCGCCGAGCAGGAACTTCACGGATGCGCCGGGCTGAAGTCCGTCCCAGGCCTCGAGCGCACGCGTCCGCGCCGCTTCGAGATCGGCGATGCCCTGCTCGCGCTTGAGCGGACGATGACGGAGCTCGAAGGCCTGGGCGCGGAAGCGATGCGCGCGCGCGCCGAGCAATCGCGCCTCGGGCCCGGTGAGAAAGTCGAGCTGGGCGATGGCTTGATCGAGCGACACCGGATCGAGCCGCTTCTCGAAGAGTGCGCGCGGCGCCGCGAGCGGATCCGGTGGCGGACCCGCGTCGACGGGCGCAGCCGGCGCTGGCGCCTGGCCCAGCGCGAGGAGGAGCAGGAGCAGCACTCAGCGTCCCGACGGAAGATCCAGCACCGTGAGCAGCCCGGGCTCGGAGCGCACCACGCTGGGCACGCAATTCACCACCGCCCACGCGGTCGCGGCCTCGCCGGGCATGCCGCCCTCGATGCGCAGGTCCACGTTGGGCTCGCCCTCGATGTGGATGTGATCGCCCGCGGGCTCGGCGCCGGCGGCAATCGTCAGCTCGAGCCGCACCACCTCGCGCCCCTCGGAGAAGCCGCGCGCGCTCTGGTACACGCCCGCGACCTGGCCCGCCTTCACCGGCACCACGCCCGGCACGTCCTCTTCAGCGATGACGGGCGCGAGCTCTTCTTCCACCTCGTCGCAGTCGAGCCCGAGCCCGAGCGCCGCGAGCGCGCAGCTCTCGGCCAGGCCCACGTGGCCGATCTCGTCGCGCTCGGCGCGGGCGTCGAACGCGTCCTCGGAAAGTCCCGCGCCGACCTTCTGCAGCAAGGCGTTCCGACGATTGCGCGCGTCCACCACGCGCTCCGCTTGCACGCGCACGATCTTGCCGGTGCACGCGCCGGCTGCAGCCACGAGCCGATCGAGCACGAAGCCCGGATTCACGCCGGTGCCCACGGCGCACACGTTCGCGCGGCGCGCGGCGGCGTCGATGCGATCGGCGATCTCGTCGTGGTACAGCCACGGGTACGCCAGCTCCTCGCAGCTCGAGACGACGTGCAGCCCGGCCTTGAACGCGGCCTCGAGCTGCGGCGCGATCTCGTCGACGCGCGAGGTGGTGGCGATGAGCAACACACCGCCGCGAAGCTTGCTCTGGATCGACGCGAGATCCCGCGCGACGGTGAGATCGATCGTCGGATCGTCGAGCAGCGCGCCGAGCGGCTTGCCCACCAGGTTCGAGTCGCGGTCGAGCGCGCCCACCAGCTCCAGCCTCGGGTGCGCGCGCGCGGCGAGCGCAATCTGCCGGCCCACGTGGCCCAGGCCTAGCACGGCCACGGGGATGATCCGCTCGTCGTCGGCGCCCTGTCGCTGCGGCCGCTCGCGCTCGCGGGGCGGAGGCGCAGACTTTGGGCGCTTGTCGCCGCCGCGTGCATTGGGGTGAGGCCGAGCCATGCAAACCCTCCGGGTGTCGCCGTGCGCGGCATTGTGCCAAAGCCTCGCCCTTCGCGCGCCGAGAAGTGACGGCGAGGCGTGGCTGGCAACGTTCCGGCGCGCTATCGTCGAACGGACGTGGAGGCCGCCTTGGCAATCAAGAACACCAACGAGCGCTTCAACAACCAGTTCGCCGAGGACGTGGCGGAGATGCGGCTGCGCATGCAGCTCATGCTCGACGCCATCAACGCGCTCGACACCGCCATGCGCGGCACCTTCGAGCTGCTCATCGACCAGGGCATGCTCCCGCCCGAGGCCGCGGGCATCAAGCAGTACACGAAGATGATGGACCAGCTCCGCAAGCTGGGCCTGAAGGCCGAGCGGGTGCAGGTCAAGGTCCAGAGCCAGTGCCCCAACTGCAAGACCAACCTCCGCATCGCCGGCAACCCGGGCGAGCGGTGCGAGTGGTGCGGGTACGAGTTCTAGCCTCACGCGATGGCGCCGCGTCTCCAGCTGCCCCGCGCGGTGCCCAAGACGGTGCCCTTGGCCATCGCCGCGCTGATTCTGCTGGCGCTGATCGTCTTCAACACCTCGCCGGTTCCGCCGCCGGCCCCCGCCAAGCCCCCGACGCCGGCGCTCAGCGGATGGACGCCGCCGCTGCCCTCGCCCGCCGGCCCGACCAAACCTTCGCCGCGCTTCTGCGACCGCGACCAGACCTGCGACGGCGGCGCGTGCCTCGACGGTCGCTGCGGCGGCGAGGCCACGTCGAGCTGTCAGGACGACGCGGATTGTCCGGACGGGCGCTGCCTCGCCGACGGCTGCGAGGTCGGCGCGCGCGAGTGCGACCATGACAGCGATTGTGGCTTGGGCATGCGCTGCGACCGCGGCTGGTGCCTCGAGGGCAGCCGGACGTGCGTCGACGACGACGGCTGCGCGCGCTTCGAGCGCTGCGCGGCGGGCCGCTGCATGGCAGGCGTTCGCGACTGCGCGCGCGACGGCGACTGCGGCGTGGGCAACACGTGCAACCTGGGCGCGTGCGAGCCGGGCGCGACGGGCGACGGCATGCTCGCCTGCCACAACGACCGCCCGTGCCACGAGGGCCGCTGCGTGCGCGGCGCCTGTCAGCCTGGCTTGCGCGAGTGCCTCGACGCGCGCGACTGCCCGCCGGGGCTCGCTTGCAACGACGGGCTGTGTCGCAAGTAGCGCTTAACCCATCGGTTAATGCGCAGGCACGTCGGCCGGGCCCTCGAGGGTCACGGCGAGGATGCGATCGCCTTCGACCAACTGGTCGGCGACCTCCATGCCCGAGATGACGTCGGCGAAGATGGTGTAGCGGCCCTCCAGGTGCGGCTGCGGCGTGAGGGTGATGAAGAACTGCGAGCCGCCGGTGTCCTTGCCGGCGAGCGCCATGCCCACCGCGCCGCGCACATAGCGCGAGCCGTCGATCTCGCAGGGGATCGAGTAGCCCGGACCGCCCGCGCCGTCGCCGCGGGGATCGCCGCCTTGCACCACGAAGCCCGGCACCACGCGATGGAAGGTCAGCTGGTCGAAGTAGCCGCGCTCGGCCAGGTCGGCGAAGTTCTCCGCGGTGAAGCTGCCCGCGTGCAGCCGCATGCGGATCTCGCCGCGGCTGGTAGCGATGCGGGCCACCTTCTCGCCCTGCAGCCGCTGCAGATGGAAGTCGAGCGGCTCGGGCTCGCCTTGCGGCAGCGGCGCGCCGAGCGTCTTCAGCGCGTCGCGCGCGCCCGCGCGAACCGTGGCCCGCGAGTCGAGCGCGAAGCGCGTGGCGGCCTTCGCATCCAGCGCCTTCAGCGACGCGAGGTGGCCCAGCACCGTGGCCACCGAGTCGTGCTGCTCGTTCACCGACGCGACGGTCAGCGCGCGCACCAGATCCGGCACCGCGTCTTTCAGAGCCAGCTTGCCGGCGGCGTCCGCGGCGGAGAGCGTGACGCCCCAGTCGGCGCTGCGCAGATCGCGGAGCACGCGCGTGCGCACCTCGGGCGCGTCGACCTTGGCCTCGCCGAGCGCGTCGTCCACGGCGCCCTGGGCACCCGCGCTCCACACCGCGCGCGCGAGCAGCGCCTTCACCTTCACGGGCGGCTGCGCCTCCGAGTCGCCGAGGGTGCGCACCGCGAGCGCCTCACGCCACGCGGCCTGGTCGATCGTCGCGGGACACTTGTCGATGGCCGGCGTGGTCCCATCCGTGCGCGTGCGATCCGCGGCTGCGGCGAGGTAGCACCCGACGACACCGCGAACGAGCGCGTCCTCGTTGCCCTTGGCCGCCGGCAGCGACTCCGACGCCTTGCTCAGATCCGCCGCCAGAAACGCGGGCAGCTTCTCCTGCGCGATCGCGAGCACGGGCATGGCGCTCTCGCCGTGCGCGGGATCGAACCCCGCGAGCACCTCCTTCAACGCGGTCTGCACGATGGCCTTCTCGGGGCACGTCGCGTCCTTGCAGCGGCCCACGCGCTTGGCCAGCGAGCGCGCGCTCTCCACGCGCACGTCGAGCTCGGGATCCTTGAGCCGCTCCACGAGGTAGTTCGCATCTGGAACCGCCGTGCCGTCCGCGAGGCCGCGCGCGCACACCGCGCGCACGCGCGCGTCCGAGTCCTTCAAGCCGAAGACCAGCGCCGGCTGCGCCTCGGGCTTCTTGCTGCGCATCAGCGCGTAGCCCGCGGCGTAGCGAACGTCGGCATCGGCGTCGTGCGCGAGCAGCGAGCCCAGGGGATCGATCGCGCCCTTGTCCGGAGACGCCCCCTTGGTCGCGTACGCGAGCAGCCCCAGCGACTGCGCGGCCGCGCGACGCACCTTCGCCTCCGGATCGCCGAGCGCGCCGATGAGCGCGGGCGCACCCTCGGGCTGGCCGAGCTTGCCCAGCGCGTCGTCGAGGGCCACGCGCGCGTCGGGATTGGCGGCGTTCGGCAGCGCGCCCAGCACGGCCGTGGTGAGCTTGGCGAGCTGGGGCTTCTCCAGCGGCTGCCAGGAGAGCCCGAGCTGTCCCGCCGCAAAGGCCGCAGGGATCACGTCGCGCGTGCTGGCGAGCTCGGCGGCCACCGCGTCCACCGTCTCCGGACGCTGAAGTCGAGCGACCACGTCCAGCGCACGCCGTCGGAGGTGAGCGTCGCTCGAAGAGACCAGCGCCACGAGCTCCACGTCGCCGCTCTTGAGCGTGCGGTGCGATTCCATCTCGTCGAGGCGCTCCAGCGGCGACGGGCCCGGAGGCGCCAGCGCCGCCTGCGGGGACACCGGGGTGGGGGGCTCGTCCGTGACACATGCCGAGATGGCCAGGAGCAGCAGCGCCGCACGCTTCATCGCGACCTCCATGGGGCGCCCGACTCTGGCACAGCCCCGGGCCGGGGTGGAGTCGTTGACTGCGCTCGGACCCGCGCCAATACTCGCGGAGACGCACTGCCGCGCGCCCGCGCGCCCAGCGAGGCGGAAACCTTGCGCTGCTCCAACTGTTCGTCGGTCATCTTCGACGGTACGAACGTCTGCCCGAGCTGCGGCGCGGTCAACGACCTCGACGAGCTCAACCGCCAGGGCGGCTTCTCCGGCACCGAGGCCAATCGCCAGCCGCTGCCCGATCCCACGGTGGACCGCGCCGACACGGGCGAGCACGAGGAGCCACTCGACACCCAGGAGATCTCGCAGCGCTCGGTGAAGCGCGCGGTCTCCGAGGCGACGTCCCAGCTTCCGCCGGTGCCGGAGCCGAGCGGCCCCAACCGGCGCGACGCCCTCCGCAGCAAGATGGGCGCGCCCCGGCCGGCCATGGCTCCCGCGCCCGACGACGCCACCGCCATCGGCGAGCCCACCGAGCCGCCCGCCCGCGCCACGAGCAGCCCGCGGAGCGCCCGACCGGACACGGCCGAAGACCTGCCTGCCGCCAGCGAACCGCGGCCCACGCGCGAGGCGCGCGGCCTCTCGGGCCCGAAGAAGAAGGCCGGCAAGCCCGCGCGGCCGCGCATGGAGACCGAGCCGGCCACGGAGGAGGACGTCCCGAACCGCGCGCGCAAGGTGGACCGCATGGCCGCCGAGCCGCTCCACCAGGACTCGAAGGTGGCGCCGCCGAAGTCGTCGGGCAAGTACGCCTCGGTGAAGGACGACCGCGAGGCCGAGATGACCATGGCCCGGCCGGAGCTTCAGAAGAACGAGGCCGCCGCGCCGCCGCCGGTGAACCCGGACGAGCTCGCCCAGGCCGCGATGCGCGCGTTCAAGCAGATGGGCTTCGAGGACCGCCTCGAGTCCATCTCCGCGATCGTGATGCTGATGCTGACCTTCATGCCCTGGCGCTCGGTCCGCGGCGAGAGCGACATCGGCCTGGCCACCGGCGCGGGCTTCATGAGCCTCATCTTCGCGGCGGGCGTGCTCGGGCTGGTCTATCTGCGCATCACCGGCCGCGTGCCCACGCTGCCCGCGAAGATGTTGAGCCAGGCGGAGCTCGGGCTGAGCGCGCTGCAGGTGCCGATCACGCTGATCTTCATCTTCTCCAACATCGATCGGCACCAGACGCAGTACGGCTCGCTGGCGACCTACGCGTCGATGCCGGACTTCGGCTCGATTCTCTCGATGGTGGCGAACTTCGCGCTGTGTGCGGGCGCCGCGCTGGTGATGCAGCGCGAGAGTCGCAGCGTGTCATCGCGACGTTAGTTCTTGCACCCGCCCGCCCCCGCGCCCGGCGCAGTGGGCGGCGTGAGATCGCGCTCGCAGGAGAAGTCGAAGAGATCGAGCAGCGCGTCGCTGTTGGCATCGCGCGCGGTGAGCGCGGGCAGGTCGAACACGGTCTCGATGAAGCGCGTGATCGCCGTGTGGTCGTGCACCACGTGCGAGACGTAGTGCCGCTTGGCCCACGGTGAGATGGCGACGAGCGGCACACGCGGCCCAAATCCCGTGAACGGCGAGTCCGACGGCGCGGCCTGACATCCGCTCGGCGGCGGCACGTGGTCGGCGAAGCTGCCGGCCTCGTCGTAGGTGTAGATGATCGCCAGCCGCTGCCACTCTGGGCTCGACGCCGCGTGGTCGTAGATCTTCTTCAGCCACGCCTCGCCCACCTGCACGTCAGCGGGCGGGTGGTCGTCTTGCACATTGTCCAGGCCGTCGACGAAGACCACATTCGGCAGCGTCCCGTTGTCGAGCGCCGTCAGCAGCTCGTTGAACGGATGCACACCGGGGTCGTCGGCGTCCCAGCCGAGCGAGCCGCTGAAGGGTGAGCCGTCGGTGTAGACGCCCCAGGTGAAGCCGGCGGCCATCAGCGTCTGGAAGATCGAGGTGGTGCTCGGCGGCGGGAAGGTGATGCCCGTGTCGATGACGCCCGCGTTGGTTCCAAACAGTAGGAAATTGCGATTGGCGAATGTGCCGCTCTGCATGGGCGCGAAGTGCCGATCGCTGAGCGCGAAGGTATTTGCGAGCCAGTAATAGAAAGGGAAATCGCTGCTGTCGTATTCGCCCATGGCGAAGTGGCCGTCGGTCTCGGTGGAGATGGCCGCGTTCTTCACGAAGCCGCCCATCGTGCCGCCTGCAATCTCGGAGACGACCGCGGCGCTCTGGTGATCGGGATCAGTCTGAACGCACGTCGTGTCGAGGTGGAACGGCGACACCGGGTTGCCCTTGAGATCGAGATTCACGAAGTCTGCGGGCACCGGCTCGGAGTCGGGCTGGCCTTCGTGGTTCAAGTTCCCGAAGAGGTGGTCGTAGCTGCGGTTCTCCTTCATCGCGATGATGATGTGGCGAATCGGAAGTGCCGTGGAGACCGTCGAAGGAATGCCCAGCGACTCCGACGGGTGCGCGCCCGCGGTGAAGGCACACGCCGCGCGCTGCGACTGAAGGGTGTCGGGCGGAATTTGTAAGTTACAAGTAAATGGCGCGTCGACCGGCGTGGTCATCTTGTTGATGCCATCCAGGCCCCAGCTGGCCTCTTGCAGGTATCCCGCGCACGCGCCAGTGCTCACGAGGAGCACGAGGGCGATGACCAGTCTGCGAGTCCGCGCGCTCATGGCCTCGCCATCCCCACCGCCACAAGCCCTGCGCCGTCGATGGGCGCCGACGTGTGGTACACGAGCGCCGCCCCTGGGAACGACGCGGTGTGCTCGTCGTCCGAGATGTGAGCCTCGACCGCCAGCCACATTCGCGAGCCGAGCCGCATGCGCAAGGCCCCCGACGCCGCCATGTAGATGGAGCGATTGACCGAGTGGAAGTGTCGATCGGTCTCCTCGCGGTTGCTGCCGTAGAGGCCCTCGAGGGTAATCAACAATCCATTCGACAGTGTGTAACTGCCGCCGAAGCCGAGCTCGTTGTAGGCAACGCCAGAAGGCAGCGTGGGCGGCGTGCGGAAGTCCTCCTGAAGAAACGCGCCGGCGACCAGGCTTCGGCTGAGCTGCATCCACGAGCCGCCGAGCGTCACGCGCCCCGCGATCGAGCCGTTCACGCCGGCCTCGCCCGCAACGTTGTTCACGCGGTCGTAGCCGCGCAGCGGGACGTTGGTGACGGCCAGCGCCTGGATGCCGCCTTTCGCACCGAAGCCGATGTACGGGCTCCAGTCGTTGTCGGGCAGCACGCGCAGGCCGAGCTCGCCGCTCCCCGCGCCGCTGCCGCCCACGATGGGCTCCGGCGTGTACGAGTTGGCAATGAGCCCCGCCGACGGCCCGAGGCTCGCGGTCCACTGCGTGAGCACGCGGTGCGAGAGGAAGCTGCGCGAACCCCAGACATCGCCGCTGGCCTGGGTGAGCGCCGCGTAGCCAAAGGCGGCGGTCTCGACGGAGAGCGAGAGCGCCAGCCCGTGCTCGGAAGCCTTGAACTCGGTCTCCGTCGGCAGGGTGTCCGGAACGAGCGTCTCGTCCGCGTTCACGGACAGCGGGTCTGTGGCGGGCGCCTCATCCGCGCGCGCGGGCGCGGCGACGAGCAGCAAGACAATCGTAAGAAATGCGCGGCGCACGGCGGCTCGCGAGTGTGCGCCGGTCGATCGTGCTTTGCAACGGCAGGTCAGGCCTTGGCGGTCGCGCGCGGCGCGGTCTCCAGGAACTCCACGTTCTTCGCGCGGTCCTGGGCGTAGCGCAGGCTGAACTCGTTGCGGAAGAGCACCACCGGCAGCTCGTCGCGATCGAGGACGACCATGCTCGTGTCGCCGAACTCGTAGTCGAGGGCCTTGAACGCCTCGCCCTTCGGCCAGCGCGCCACCGTGAACGGCAAGCGGACGAGGTTCGCCTTCACGCTGTACTCGTGCTCGAGCCGATAGCTGAGCACTTCGAACTGCAGCTGTCCGACGGCGCCCACGATCGGCTCCACATCTCCCAGCCCGGGGCGCTTGAAGAGCTGGATGGCGCCCTCTTCCGTGAGCTGCTCCAGGCCCTTCTTGAGCTGCTTGCGCTTGAGGGCGTCTTTGATTTCGACGCGCGCGAAGAGCTCCGGCAAGAACCGCGGGAAGCCGGTGAACTCGAACGGCTCGCCCACGCACAGCGTGTCGCCGATGCGGAACATGCCGGGATCGAAGAGGCCGACCACGTCGCCGGCGAAAGCCTCGTCCACGGCCTTGCGCTCCTGGGCCATGAACTGCTGCGGCTTGGCGAGGCGGATCTCGCGCTCCATGCGCACGTGGCGCGCGTCCATGCCGCCGGTGAAGCGCCCGCTGCAGATGCGCATGAACGCGATGCGATCGCGGTGCGCGGGATCCATGTTCGCCTGGATCTTGAAGATGAAGCCCGAGAACTTGGGCGACTCCGGCTCGACGGTACCCGACGCGGTCGCGCGCGCGAGCGGCGGCGGCGCGAGGGTCATGAAGCTTTCGAGGAAGGGCTGCACGCCGAAGTTGTTCATGGCGCTGCCGAAGTACATGGGCGAGAGCTCGCCCTTCTTGATGCGCTCCACGTCGAAGGTGTCGCCGGCGATGTCGAGGAGCTCGAGCTCTTCCTTCAGCTTCGCGAGCGCGGTCTCGCCGAGCGCGGCCACGATCTTGGGATCGTCGAGCTCGCCGGGGATCGACGTGGTCTTCGCTTCTTCGGCGCCGTGCTCCACGGCCTCGAAGAGGTGCAGCACCTTGGCGTGCCGGTCGTAGACGCCGCGGAACTCCTTGCCCATGCCGATGGGCCAGTTCATGGGCGTGCTGCGGATGCCGAGCACGCGCTCGATCTCGTCCATGAGATCCAGCGGCGGCTTGCCATAGCGGTCGAGCTTGTTGACGAAGGTGAAGATCGGAATCCCGCGCTGCCTGCAGACCTTGAAGAGCTTGATGGTCTGGGCCTCGACGCCCTTCGCCGTGTCGATGAGCATCACCGCGGAGTCGGCGGCGAGGAGGGTGCGGTAGGTGTCCTCGCTGAAGTCCTGGTGGCCGGGCGTATCGAGGATGTTGATCTTCTTGCCGGCGTAGTCGAACTGCATCACCGAGCTGGTGATGGAGATTCCGCGCTGCTTCTCCAGCTCCATCCAGTCGCTGGTGGCGTGGCGCGCGGCCTTGCGGGCCTTCACGCTGCCGGCCAGGTGGATCGCGCCGCCGTAGAGGAGGAGCTTCTCGGTGAGCGTCGTCTTGCCC
This sequence comes from Deltaproteobacteria bacterium, assembly GCA_018266075.1. GTDB lineage: Bacteria > Myxococcota > Myxococcia > Myxococcales > SZAS-1 > SZAS-1. Next base: position 71,342 of record JAFEBB010000038.1, read on the forward strand.
GCGTCGGGGTGCGAGATGATGGCGAAGGTGCGCCGCTTGTGGACTTCGGCGGGCAGGCGCTCGAGCTGGGGATCCATGGGGCGAGCGGATAGTCGTGCGCGGGGGCAGTGTCAACCCGCTGCGGACGCTCACGGTCGTGGCCGCCCGACGGTCGGTGCTGCGGGGCCGTAGGGCGCTGTGCGTGATGCGCAGAGCCACCGTTCGAGCGCGCGCTTGAACGATCAGTACATTCGCGCGGGTGCTCTGGGATAGGTCGTCATCGCCCGGTCGCCGCCGAAGAAGATCGACAGCTCGTGAAGCTCGACCCTGCCCCCGTCGATGTCTTCGTAGTCGTGCCACCGGTCCGGCAGCTCGCTCAGCGGAACATACGCATAGCCGCCCGCGGTCGCCGGATCCATCACGTACAGCCGCTCGGCGTCCAGACCCACCACCACGACGAAGTGACCGTCTTCCCACGCGTCACGCCACCGCACGTGAGCGGGATCGTCGGTCCACGCCTGCAGGTCCACGATCACCGGATCCCGGCGCGCGAGCGACGCTCGAATCTGCTCGATCGTCGAGTGCTCCTCCATGTTCGCCTGCAAGCCGAACTCGCGGGCCACTGCCGCGATGCGCGCTGCATGCGTTCCGTCGTGCTCGGTGCTGCCCAGCCGCTCGCCGAGGGCAATCTCGCGGCCGTCGTAGCGCTGGTAGTAGTAGAGGACACTCATCAGGGCGGCTGCACCGCAGGTGTAGTCGGTGGCCTGGCGCACGAGCGGGACAGGAAGCAGCGCGGGTGAGGTCGCACGGGGCTCGCAGTCCGTGAAGCCGAGCGAAACGAGGACCGCCGCGCACGCGGCCGCAAGGGCCCCGTATCGACGGGCCGGGCGAAGGGTGGCTGAGGCCGGAGTGTGCATTGCCGCCTTCTCCCTCACGCCGTGGCGCTCAGCGGCGCCAGCCGACTGGCATCTTACCCGCTGCATTCCGCGGCGATGGTCGATGCAGCTCTGGTTGGCGTTGACCCGCGGTTGAGCTTCTCTCTACGGTCTTGCTTGCAGCCGTACCCGGGGGAGCCATGGCCGCGCCATTCGAACCGCAGCCCTCCACCCTCAACGAGGACCGCCCTCGCCTCCGCGGCGGCAAGGGCCTCCGGATCCGGGCCGTGGGTGCTGAAACCCAATTCATCGCGCTCACGCGTCCGTACCTCCTGGTCGGCTCCTCTGACGCGTGTGGCCTCCGCCTTCACGACAGGTTTGTCTCCCGCCGGCACCTCGAGATCTCCGTCTCATCCGAGGGCGTGGCGGTGAAGCTCGTCAGCATGACGAACGGGATGCTCCTCCTCGCCGAGGGAGGCATTTCCACGGGCTCCCACGTCACGGAGGTGAGCTTCTGGGGTGTGGGGAGCGGGATCCGCATCGGCAAGACGGTGCTCTGGCTCGAGTACGAGCCTGAGGAGTCCGAGCGCCGCCGCGACCTCTTTGGTCTCATCGGCGATGACGCGGCGATCGACCGCGTGCGCCAGGACATCGTCACCTGGAGCGCCGACAGGTTCCGGGTGCTCATCCACGGCGAGAGCGGTTCGGGCAAGGAGCTGGTGGCGCGCGGGCTCCACGACCGGTCGCCGCGACACGAGAACCATTTCATCGCCCGAAATTGCGCCACCCTCGTCGGCTCCATGCTCGAGGACGACCTCTTTGGGCACGTGAAGAACGCCTTCACCGGCGCGGTCCGCGAGCGCAAAGGAGCCTTTGAGCTGGCCGACCGGTGCACCCTCTTCCTCGACGAGATCGGCGAGCTGCCACCGGAGACGCAGGTCAAGCTGCTCCGCGTGCTGGAGACCGGCGAGGTCTTCCCGGTGGGCTCGAGCACGCCCATCAAGGTCGACGTCCGCCTCATCTGCGCGTCGCACCGCGACCTGCGCAAGATGGTGAAGGAGGGGAAGTTCCGCGAGGACCTCTACCACCGCATCGCGGACGTGACGATCGAGGTCCCGCCGCTGCGCGAGCGCCCCGGCGACATCCCGCTGCTGGTGCGCCACTACACCTCGATGCAGCCCAATGGCGGAGGCGTGGGCTGGACCCCGCGGGCGATGGAGATGATGCAGGAGCACCCGTTCACCGGGAACGTGCGCGAGCTCATCAGCGCGGTGAAGTGCGCCGTGCAGCTCGCCACGGGCGGCTTCGTGGAGCCGGAGCACCTCCGGCGGATCCTGAAGGACATGGCGACGGACGAGAGCTCGAACGACACCGTCGGCGTCCGAGCCAAGCCGTTGAAGGCGGTCATCCGCGAAACCATCGTCAAGAGCATCCGGCGGAATGGCGGCAACAAGAACGCCGCCGCGCGCGAGCTCAAGACCAGCCGCAGCGTCCTCACGCCGATTGACCCCGACCATGAGCTCGAGGACAGCGAGTCGAGCGAGAAGCGCCCGAAGTCGAGCGACCAGACGCGCGACCCGAGCAAGAAGCGCCGTCGGTAGCCGGAAGGCGTCTCGCGCTTCGTTCCCGAGAGCCAAAGCCGTAGCTCACAACGCCTGGCCCGGCGTCCGAAGAAACGCTCCGTGATCTTCGGGGGTGCGTGGCTCGCTATCAAAGGCCCGCGGCTCATCGCGAAGAGCTCAATCTCGATCGAACAGAACCCGATCTTGCTCACCCAGGACGGGTTCCCGGGCCCGAAGAACCGGCTCGTCGGCCTGATAGACCGGCTCCTCGGCCCGATGAACAGGCTCCTCGGCCCGATGAACAGGCTCGTCGGCCCGATGAACCGGCTCGTCGGCCC